>DASRZQ010000184.1:0-35795 GCA_035686205.1 Geobacteraceae bacterium | reverse complement strand
GACAGAGTTCCAAGCACCTCGCCTTGCGCAATCAACGGATGACAGGCATATGCCTTTATGCCGAACGGCCTCACCAATGCCGGATATTGGTTTTACGTTTCCTGCAAATCCTCGAACCACAAGCCGGCAGCCATCGCGGGCGGAACAACCACACAGACCCACTCCATAATCAAGCCATTCCATTTTCCTTACATCTTCTTCCGGAATTCCGCAGCAGGCATTCAGATGCAGACGCTTTTTTTCTTCATCAACAAGATAGTTAAAGAACATATCGCAGTCCAGAAAATCCAGAAACTTCTGACACAAGGAATCCACCGCCTCTTGCGGTGAGTCGCTCATGAGTAGCCTGCTGGCCGTCTCCTCCAGCAGATCATGTCGACGATTGCTCAACATCAGCGCTTCCTCAATCCGTTTGCGCTCTGCAATTTCCTCGTTGAGTTGCCGGTTAGCATCTATAAAGTCATAGGTGCGCTTCTCGGAGTAATTCCGCAAACGATGAAGCACCTCGGTAAAGATGGTTACAAAAACGCCATTTATAATAAACAGGACCATATGTCCCAGTTCTTGCTTCTTGGATATGGCGAAGCTGTGTAGCGGCGATATTAGGAAATAGTCAACGAGCACTGCAGACAGAAGGGTGGCCACCAATCCTGGACCCAATCCACCTAGGCAGGAACTCAGGATAATAGGGAATATGAAGAAAACCAGCATTAAATGGCCTTCAAATCCCGCACCCAAGGCAATGCGAAGAAACAGCGTTGCCACAGTGGCAGCAACTGCCACGGAGTAAACTAGACACCATTGCCTAAGACTCTTCTCTTTCCTCGGATATAAAAGCGACATCAGGTAGCCGAACAAATTGTTACTATTCACAGGAACCCTGTCTTTCGTGCTCATGGCTCTTGCCTCAATTCGCAGACCATAACTGATAACCAGGTATCATCTGGCACTAACATTTATACGACTCATGATTCACCTCAGAGAGGGGGTAGTTCAAACCCGCATGGATCTTTATCTTCCCTCACCCCCGCGCAAGGGATCAACGCCTGCCTCGGAAATTGTGGGCTGGTAACCCAATCTTTACTTGCTATTCGTTTCTCATCTTCAAGCATAACATGGTAATTGATAGAACGTTAGGGTAACACCAAAAAAATTGGAGCACCTGTGGGACCAGGTTTTATGGACTTAGATTTTGACTGGACATTAATGAGATCAACCCTTGTCTCCTACGATTTGATATGGTTCAATAGAAACGGACACGGTTCCTCCTTAAAAGTCATGTTTGATTTAGTTCAACAGAAAATGGTGACGGGGATCATACAGGAAATTTAGGCGCAAGTCATCACCGGGAAACGCAGCGGAAATTTTATCACAAGTGGTTATACAACCGCGTAAACGTCAAAAACTTGTCACAATTTTGTAACTGGCGCAAAAAGTGGATAATTTTTTCAGCTACTTATGAGAATACGCGCCATGTAGGCACCTACATCAACATTTTTTGTGGATATGTCTGTTGATAACATTACACATACAAAGGAAATACACGCGAGAAAGAAGATTTTCTAGCTTTTTGCACAAATTTTAATCACGCTTAAAGGCTCCTTGATATTACTGCAATTTCCGCTGAGCGCTTTAACAGGGGTACATTCCCTCAAAGCCAAAACGCCTTGACATCGAACGTTCGTTCTATTATACTTGAATTCATGAAAACCGAATACAGGGAATCGATCATGGCATTCTTCAAGGAACATAACCGCATGCCAAGTTATGCGGAAATCGCCGAGATAACAGGGCTACGTTCAAAAAGCTCCGCTTTCCACGTCGCCAACCAGCTTGTTAGGGAAGGATGGCTTGAGAAAGATTCCACAGGGAAACTTGTACCGGGGAAAAAGTCACACGGGGTCAAGCTGCTCGGCTCGATTGCTGCCGGCTTCCCCTCCCCCGCCGAAGAAGAGCTGTCTGACGTCATAACTCTCGACGAGCTTCTCATAAAAAACCGCGAAGCGACCTTTCTGCTGAAGGTCACGGGTGATTCGATGCGTGACGCAGGGATTCACCACGGCGACCTTGTCCTGGTGGAACGAACAACCGATGTAAAGTCGGGAAACATCGTTGTCGCCAATGTTGACGGCGAATGGACCATCAAATTCTTTCGCAGAAGAGGAAAGCAGGTTTGCCTGGAACCCGCCAACAGGAATTACAAGACCATCGTTCCCCGGGACGAATTGAAGATTGACCTGGTGGTCCGTGCAGTAATCCGTCAGTACCAGTAACCATGGAATCGCCTCTTACTCTGCGATCATTCCCGCGCGCTATCCTGCACATCGACGGTGATGCGTTTTTCGCTTCCTGCGAGGTGGCAAAGAACCCGAAATTGAAAGGCAAGCCGGTAGTCACCGGACTTGAGCGGGGCATTGCCTCGGCCATGACCTACGAGGCGAAGGCCCGCGGTGTCACCAGAGGGATGCGCATTTCCGAAATCAGGAAGGTCTGCCCGGACGTTGTGCTCCTTCCATCCGATTACGAAACCTACAGCCTTTTTTCCAAGAGAATGTTCGCCATTGTGAGGCGTTATACGCCCATGGTGGAGGAATACAGCATTGACGAATGTTTTGCGGAACTCACCGGCCTGAGAAGGCCGCACAGGATGTCATATGGAGAAATAGCGAGGGCAATCAAGAGTGAACTGGACACGGAGTTGGGTTTCACTTTTTCGATCGGCCTGGCCCCAACGAAAGTTCTTGCCAAGATCGCCTCGAAGTGGAAAAAACCGAACGGCCTCACCATCATCCCGGGCAACCAAGCGCACTTGTTTCTGAAGCAGCTGCCCTCCGGAAAAGTCTGGAACATAGGCCCTCAGACGGAGGCTCACCTCAAAACCTTAGGGGTCCGCACAGCCCTTGAATTTACCGTCAAAGACGAAACATGGGTAAAGAGACACTTCACGAAACCACACCTGGAGATCTGGAGGGAGCTGAGGGGGGACCTGGTATACGAGCTTGGACTGGAAGAGAAGCATGACTACGCATCGATAAGCAAGACCAAGACTTTTACCCCGCCATCCAAAGACAAGACCTTCGTCTTTGCCCAGCTATCAAAAAACATAGAGAATGCCTGCATCAAGGCACGCAGGCACGGACTGGCAGCAAAATGCGCCATAATTTTCCTGAAAAAGCAGGATTTCAGCAGCGAGGGATTGGAATGCTCGCTTTCTCACCCATCGGCAATTCCCTCCGATATCATCAAGGTCATACTCCCCGCCTTCGAGAGAATTTACAGGAGCGGAACCGAGTATCGTGCAACAGGGATAATTCTGACAAAACTGGCTGAAGACGTTGTCAGGCAGCCGGATCTCTTCGGAGAAAGCCTCAGGATTGAGAAAATGAGCCAGTTGTATGAACAGATCGATGCTATAGACAAGAAGCACGGAAAGCATTCAGTTTTTCTCGGATCGACGCTTCCCACCCTCATCTGCCCACAACACGACGGTCTGCGCGGTACTCCCGTGAATGAAAACAGGCCTCAACTGGCAGGAGAGACTAAACGGAAACATCTGGCCATTCCTTTCCTAGGAGAGGCAACCTGAAGCATCCCACAGATATTCTCAAACGCGAGAGAAATAACGGGCTAAAGTAAAGCCCAACGAATTATCGTTGCGCTGGAAATACTCCTTGTATAAGATGCGGAGATGCGACGTCAAAAGCATTTTTTTGATAGTCCGAGCATATCTCAATCAGGGAATGCAAGAAAAGGAAGCACCCATGGCAAAAACGTTTATTATAGATTTAAGCTTTTTCTTGAATGAGGAAGGAGATTTAGCCGCGGATTCCGGCCCTGGAGAAGAATTTGTTGAATTTCTTACTGCTATCGTGGCAATGGTTACATACCCGGCACTGGAACCTCCACCTGATTACAAGGTACGATGTCAATATTTAGATAATGATGGAAATCAATGTCCCGGCTTAATAGCAGGCGAATTAATGCCTGAAAATGATGTTATCGCTTGGCATTGTCCAGTGTGTTACGATAAAGGTTTGATCAGCAACTGGCAAGACACTCTATGGGATTTGAGTGACGCGGATATTCAACACTGAATCATACACAAAATTGATCCACCGGACTATACCATGACTTCTCTCAATCTCGTTACATGCTTAAGCTCACGATGGGGATCCGGATTTATCATGGAACGGCCATCGAGAAAGCTGCCCGAGAAGAAGGTTTGACACCCGAAGTGGAAGACCTGCTCTTTCCACGCTGTTAACTCGAGGAGTGGTCTACACTCGCGAGTAGCCAGGACAGTAATCAGAGGAGGCATAACAGGTGACTGTTTTAGCAATCAACGGAAGCCCGAGGAAGAAATGGAACACCGCGACGCTGCTCGAAAAGGCCCTTGAAGGTGCGGCTTCAACGGGAGCTGAAACGGAGCTCATTCATCTCTATGATCTCGATTTCAAGGGATGCACGAGCTGCTTTGCGTGCAAGCTGAAAGGTGGAAAGAACTACGGAAAATGCGCGATGGACGATGAACTCTCTCCCGTTCTTGAGGCGCTTTCTGATGCGAATGCCTTCGTTCTCGGCTCACCAATTTACTTTGGCACTGTGACAGGAGAGATGCGGTCATTTATGGAACGGTTGCTCTTCCCATACCTTACCTACACACGGCCGCCGGGATCGTTATTCGAACGGAAAATTCCAACTGCTTTCATTTACACTATGAATGTGTCTCAAGAGCTGATGAATGAGTTTCATTATAATGTGCATATTGGTTTGAATGAAAACCTTCTGAGACGGACTTTTGGGCAGGCTGAGTCACTATGTTCCTTCGAAACACTCCAATTTGAGGACTACGATAAAGTTGTCTTCAGTTATTTCGACCCGGAGGAACGTCGAGAACGACACAAAACAGTTTTCCCGGAAGACTGCAGGAAGGCGTTTGAGCTAGGTGCCAGATTGGTCGACACGGCGCGCCGGGAACCAACCATGGCATAAATTTTTGCCTAAGAAATGAGAGCAATTTGATTCGCCTTGCTGAAAAGTGGGACTGGTCACATCCCAAAATCATCTTGCAATCCAAAGCGAACGCTGATTAAATTTGCGAACATACTTACTGATAAATGTTTCATCAGAGGTTTGAACTGAGTCAATTATATGATTGAATTGAAATCCGTTACCAAAAGATATGATTCCCTCACGGCCGTAGATAACGTCACCTTCTCTGTCATAAAGGGAGAGTATTTTGCCCTGCTTGGTCCCAATGGCGCCGGAAAGACGACAATAGTCAAGATGCTGCTCGACTTTACGCGACCGACATCGGGGAGCTTGTCAGTGGGTGGTGTTCCAAGTACGCAACCAGAATGCAGAAGAGAAATCGGTTACCTGGCTGAAAACCACCATATCCCACCACACCTTTCTGGATGGCAATACCTGCTGCGTTGTGCTGAATTATTGGGTATAGCCCGGTCCGAGGCTATGGATCAATGCAGGCGCATCATCGAGTCGATAGGAATGCAAGGAAGGGAGCATGCGAAGTCGGGGACATATTCCAAGGGCATGATTCAACGGTTCGGATTGGGCGCCGCACTCATGGGAGATCCGAGACTGTTGATTCTCGACGAGCCCACAGGCGGTCTGGATCCCATCGGAATCAGGGAAACACGCTTGCTCCTGGAATCGTTAAAGCATAAAGGCATGACTATCTTTCTGAATTCACACCTTCTATCCGAAGTTGAAAAAATATGCGATACCGTTGCAATAATGAATCGCGGCAAACTTCTGGTAAAAGACGCGATTTCCGCCATTGTCAGGGACGGTGATACTCTGGAAGATGTGTTTGTAAGACTTGTGAAAGGTTGACATAAGAATGTCGAAAGCATTTTCCCCCATTACCAGGATAGCTAAACATGCACTAATTGATGAATTGCGGCACAAAAGTTTCGTCATCATGTTCGTTTTCTGCGCCATATGCATATTTCTCGTTCACGGCTGCTATCAAGGCAATTACATGGTGAACGGACATTATCTTGATGCCGCAACGGTTGTCAGAGCATTATCGAAGGTAACTTTCCACATTATTGGCGCAGGCGTGATGGTCATAGCAGCTTTGCTTTCGATGAGAATATTCAGGCGCGACCGAAACGAAGGAATGCAATCGTGTGTTTTGTCTAAATCGATAGCCCGCCGGCAGTATGTCATGGGAAAGGTCATCGGATTATGGGTCTTATCGGTACTGTTTATGTTCGCCCTGCATAGCATTGTGTTCTTGATCACTTCGATCAACTTGAAGGTCTTCATGCCGGAATACCTCGTTGCCTCACTGCTGTGTTCCGTAAACCTGCTTTTCGTTGTAATCGCCGTGCTCCTTTTGTCGCTGCTGATGCCCGATATTGTTGCATTCCTTTGTATCCTGGGCGTAGGTATCGTGGGTTTTATAGCCGACGGGATAGCTTTTGTCAGCCAAACCCAGATGGCACAGGCTGTGATGCAGCAATCGGGTGCCCATCCACAGTCAGGCTTGACCTGGTGGAAAGTAGTTTACTATTTATGGCCGAAGATCTCAGGCGTGCAGCAGTCGGCATCCGTTTTGATCCAGGGTGAATCATTCCAGGGATTCGGCCCCATATATCCTCTCCTCAATGTCCTTCTTTACTGCCTTATTCTCGGCGCATTGCTTTTCCGGCGTTTCAGGAACGAAGATATAGTCTAGACTGTCGGAATGATTGATCGTTGAACAAACTGAAGTGGCCCAGATTCGGGCAGCAATTGGACGCCATCCATGTTTTCAATCAGTACATTTTCGGCGAGTGAACTGACTTCTTCTATTGCGGAAAAATCGCCTTCCTTATTCAACAATTATTCGGCGATCGCCAAGAGGTTCCAAAAGAGGTTCCAAAATAATAAAAAGGGGTTAGTCTTATTTGACTAACCCCTTGATTTTATTGGAGGCGGCGAGCGGATTTGAACCGCTGAATAAAGGTTTTGCAGACCTCTGCCTTACCACTTGGCTACGCCGCCTGAACTTGTGCCCACCCGGATATCGAGTGGAGACGAACTTATTTCCAAAGAAGAAATCTTATACAACGTTTTCTTTAAGGTGTCAACGGTGAAAATACCGCCGTCATCGTGTTTGATTTTCCGGGCATGGCACTTCTTTACTTTCGCCAGTCGAACGGCACCGCATCCCGGGAAGCATCTTTATCCAACGACTCCAGTTGTTTGTTCAATTCCCCTATTCTAGCCTCATCCTTCTCTATTTCAGATTTTAGCTCATAATAAGCCTGCCGGTACTGAGGATATTGATATATCGCCATCTTGCGGCGCGCGACTTCGAGATCCTGTTTCTTTTCCGGAAGTTTGTCCTGAATCGACTTCAACTCTTCACGTATCTTGCCAAATGCGGATCGCCACCAATCCTCGTTATGACCGCCATACAATATTTCCTTTTCTTTCACCGGCTGTCCCTCTGCCGGAGGCGTCGTTTGCCGGGTTGTCACCGGTACGGATTCGGTTGTTTCCGTATCTGTGGAAGAACGTTTTTTAACACGTTTTTTGTATTTCGCGGGAATCTTGTCCGGGTTGTCAGTAAAGTTGACAACTCCCTGGTCATCTTTCCATTCATACACCGTTGCATGCACCGAGGCCGGAATAATGAATATTATGATCCAAAACCACGCGAGAAATTTCATAATACCTCCGAATGGGGCAAAGCAAAATTATAAGTCCGGGGCAATTTTGCCCCACTTCATTGCACAGGTCAACAAATTATCGCTTTTTCACATAAAACGGTCCGTTACAACTTGCCGTAGCCGAGCAGAAATCCGTACCGATTAAGTTGAAAACTCATATGTTAATTAAATTTCCGACTTCTATTTTTCTGGTGGACTTTTTCAACAGTTCAATATAAATGTTAAAATATATGCTTGTGTACAAATTCAGGAGCGGATAAAATTAATAAAGAGGGGGGGGTGTTGACATGCGAAACAGAAGATTTAACAGGATTCGGTTTGAATCCCAGGCCATGGTAAATACCGGTGGGCAATCATTTGAGGCAATTACGGAAAACCTCAGCCTAAACGGACTGTTCATCCGCACCGAAAAACATCTGCCGGTTGGAAACAGGGCTGAGATTATGTTCAAGCTGCCCAGCGCGTCCAGAAGCTCTCCTATCACCGTAAGCTGCACTGTTATACGAAATGATGTTCACGGGATGGCATTTCAGTTCGGATCTCTGGACCAGGATTCTTTTTCCCGCTTGAAGACGGTTATAAACAGGAAAAGTCCGAATCGGCTCAAAATGTATTATTCCGCGTAATTTTTCACATTATTTCGAATAGAATGAAGATGAAGGCCTGTAAAGGGCTTTTTTATTTTTTCGTCTCAACGGTTTGGTCTTTCTCCGAAACAATTAAATTTCTTCTTCATATTCAAATGAACGTTATAAATACTCCGGAAATATTCCCCATCTGAAACAATACACCAGCCCGTACTTGCAAGCTTCATCCATTACGTTACACTGATCATATAGGATATATAACCGGCTGGAGGACACCCAAGTGGCCCGTACACCCATGGAAAGGCAATCCGCCATGAAAGAAGTTCTTTTCGAGGAAAAGAGAAGGCTTTGGGCTGATTTGCGTATGGAGCTCTTCCGTGAGCAGGAAAAATTGAATACCCAATTTGAAATCCCCCAGGACACCGGAGATATGGGTATGATGGACCTGCTGGCGGATACCGGACTTGCAGTATCCGGTATCCTCCGGGAAAAATTGTCCCGAATGGAAGAAGCGGTAAGAAAGCTTGAGGAAGGAAGCTACGGCATTTGCGAAGACTGCGGGGAAGATATTCCGGTTGACCGTCTCCGCGTCGAACCGTTCGCCATTTGCTGTGTAAAATGCCAGGAGAAAAGAGAAGGACCTTCATATCCTCCCGGCGCGAAAATATAGCGAATACCCCAAAAATCCGTTTTTGCTACCGGTCGATTCCTTGAGCAAAATCAATTACGCACATTGTGCCGTACTCCGCATGGGATCCGCATGCCGCACCTGCCCTTCTGAAGGACGGATTGAAAATGTTCACACGATGTCCCCTGCCACTGACTCCGTCATCAACAATGAGCTGAATCACAACCCAGCGTGGATCTTTGAAACCGTAGCTTATATTTTCGCCAATCTCTCCCTTCCATTGTCCATGACGCTCTATCCTTCGGCTCATTGAGCCGCTGAACCTGCCGTTGTGACCGGTCTCCCCCGAAGAGCTCTGGTCATCAACCAGATCCGCGGCAGCCTCGGCAAGCCCCCGCGACGGAGCCAGCGGAGCGAGAGGCCTCTGTTTTCGCAGAAACCTTATTGCCTCATCAACAGCGCCGACACCTTCCGAAGTGGAGATCCTCACATTACTTCCGGCAATATACATATAGTTTCCCTTGTAAAGCTTTCGGTACTCCTTAATAAAATCGGCATAGAGACGGGGTTTTGTCCTGGCAATGTTCAACTCCTCAATTACACTGCTTTCAAGCGAATTGCCCGCATGGGAGACACCTGATCCTGCCAGCAGCATCAATATTACAAACACTATTTTTTTCATCATTCTTCCTCCTGCAACTCCGGCAATTTATCAAGCAGTAAACCGTAACGCTCGGCATTGAATGGTTTACTGGTTTTAACCACATTACGCATTTCGGCAACTATCGCTGAACCGATGAGGTGTTTTGTGTCCTCTTCGGAAAAACCCGCCCCTGCCAGCCTCTCAAAGGTCTGCCTCGCTTCCGCGGGTTTTCCGTCACGCAACTGGTTCTCAACAATTTGGAGAATCATGCTGTTTACACGTATTTTACCGCTTTCCATCCTTATCTCCTTTGCCGTCCCGGAAAAACGTACCCACGACGCTATATTCCGTATTATCCATGTAAAAATAATTGTTTATGGAATAACAATCAAGGTATTTTTTCTGAATGGCAGAATCTGAATCAAGCGTCATTAGAATTCCATCGCACTAACATTAGACAAGGACCATAATTTTGCAGAATGGATTTCAATTGCATTAACCGTCATTATTTTGACGTTTACTTATGATTCCCTTAGTGTATTTCCCTGTAATTTCAATAATTTTCTACTGTATACATTTTGGTACGCCATTTGCTAATTAAAAAATATGCTCATCTAATTAACTTGCCGGACCATCGGCGCAAATTGAGAGATGTTTAAAGGAGGGACGTAATTCGCGGCCCGAGTAATGACGGGGCAGGCAATGGAAAAAGAGACCGGGCCAAAGGGGGTGCAGCCATGATACGCAAGATAAGGGTAAAAGCCATTGTCATCACGAGACAGGGCGGCCCGATACAGTCTTTCTATGATGTCATGCTGGGCAATTGGGCCGAAGCCGACGCTATTCTCAAGCTCTGGGCCAAAACGGCTCCCAATACCGGGTACTACGACAATTGCGAATTCAGGGTAATATTCGAGGATGGATATTTGTATTCAGGGAGTTATCACCTTAAGCAGCATGACACCTTTTTAAAGGATCTGCTTCCACGCCACATCCTCAAGGTTTGTAACGAAACCAGGATTGGATGGGACGCGGATGAATTCCTTGACAAATACGACGTGCCAAATGTCGCGTAAATTATACATGGCAGCCTGATCGTCATAAATTTGACGCCGTATTATTGATATATCTTGTCAATATCGCTGACATACTACTGCCACGAATGAAAATTTGAACTGTCCCCGTTGCAGAAGATACAAAAAAGCGGCCTTTCAACCGGCCGCTTTTTTGTACGATTTAAACTCATTCCTGAATCCGTGACGTCTGAACGCCGAGGCAAGCGGAATGCCGGGGTTTATTCCGTGTCCGTGGCCATGGTTTTACGGGGAACGGAAACCGGACACGGATCACGGAAGCTCCGAGGCGTTCCGCGCAGGCGAAGGCTTGAAGGCGTCACGGATTCAGGTTATTATTTGAAAAGTGTTACCTTGCCGTCATCCAGGTCGTATTTTGCCGCAACGATCCTGACTTTCCCTTCATGGACCAGGTGCCTGATTACCGGTGACTTTTGAGTCAGACTTGCTTCGACAAGCCTGATATTGTCATCGATAGCCGTCTCCACAAGCTGGGACTTGTCCTTGCCCTTATATTCCTTTTTTGCCTGAGCCACAGCCGGAGCAATTTCCCCGACTATGGCGCCTATATTGCCTTCCGGTTTTCCCTTGGCGTCAACGGCCGCAGTGACCGCGCCGCAGCGTTCGTGGCCGAGAACCATTATGAGCGGCGACCCAAGGTGCTCCGCGGCATATTCGATACTGCCCAGAACGATCGGGTCAGGCACATTTCCGGCCACGCGCACGACGAAAATCTCTCCGAGGCCCTTGTCGAAAATGATCTCGGGCGGCACGCGGGAATCAGAACAGGAAAGAACTATCGCATATGGTTTCTGTCCCTTTGACAGGGACTCCCTTACACTTTTATTCGACCTTTCCTGATTGGTCATTTTCTGTTCTACAAAACTCCGGTTTCCGTCCATGAGCTTTTGTAGCGCTTCGTCAGCGGAAACGCCGACTCCCTCGGACGCCGTCGCCGCCGCACAAGATATTGACAATGCGGCGATTATCGAAGCAGTACGTGTTAAAATCATTTGAATCTTCATTACGACCCTCCTTTTAATATTAATAAAATCACCTGATTTTAATATCACCACGCCTAAGTTAAGTCAATCCTTCATCGGCGTTATTTTGTCCGAAGCCTCCCGGCCAGATCGGTGATGAACTGCCTTGCGGTCCGGCCGGAACGCTGTCCCTTGTACATCGCCCAGCGAAGCGCCTCGGTGCGGAGATTGTCCATTTCCAGCGGCAGCCGCATTTTTTCGGCATAATGTTCGACAACGGCAAGGTAAGTTTCCTGGTTGAAAGGATAAAAACTGAGGGTGAGTCCGAAGCGGTCGGCTAGGGAAAGCTTTTCCGAAACCGCCTCTTCGGGGTGGATCTCCCTGCCGAGGTTGTCGTCCATCGGCTCGGGCATCAGGTGACGGCGGTTTGAGGTAGCATACAGCAAGACATTATCAGGTTTTTCCTCAATCCCCCCTTCCAGTACCGCTTTTAGTTCGCGATACGATATCTCCCCTTCATCGAAGGACAGATCGTCGCAGAAAAGAATAAAACGGTAAGGTACGTTACGAAGGGACCGGACAATGCGCGACAGCACCAGAAGATCGTTTTTCTGCACTTCCACTATCCTGAGGCCGCACGACGCGAAAATTTTCAGCAGGCCCTTCACGCACGAAGATTTGCCGGTCCCCCTTTCACCCCAGAGAAGCACGTTGTTGGCGGGCCAGCCGTCAACGAACTGCGCGGTATTCCTGACCAGCTCGTTCTTGGCCGCGTCGACCCCCACAAGGTCGTCAAGATCAAAAAGATGCGGATATTCAACCGGAACGATCCCCCCGGAATCTTTCCATCTGACCCAGCGGAAAGCAATATGGTCGTGGAATATCGAATTGTCGGTTTCTGGCGGCGGCGAATAATAATCAGCTATTTTATCGACCCGCTCCAGCAGCCTTTCTATTTTTTCCACGACTCCGTCCCAGTTTTCCATTTTCGTCCTTTTTCTGCTTGTCCCGAGTTCCCGGCATTCAACTGTCCTTCAGCGTGCATTCTCTTTCCCACGCAATATAGCCGTCATCCCGTATTTCCCAGAAAGATTCGATCCTGTCCCTGTAATAATCAATTTCGGCGCACTCTTTCTCGACCTCCGTCAAAATTCCGCCGTCAATGGTTCCGCGTTGGTGCAGAAATCCGTAGAAAGACTTTACACCTGCAAGATGGCCGGAAAGTTCGCCGATGTTAGGCTCCAGATTGCTGGTAATATACCAGTTGCCGGCAAATTGCCTGACGGTACCGGGCATTATAGCAAGAATATTTTTCCGCTTGCGTGCAATTACGAAATCACGGGTGAAATAATCCGCTCCTGACGCCAGCGTGGCAGCTTCGCCGGCCGGAATATGTTTATCCAGAAGATATTGGTAAAACTCTCTCAGCAGGTCGCCACACAGTGCATCGACCCTTATTTCGTCTTCGAGGGAATGCACATCGAAATCACTTTTTTTTACAGACAACATCCCATTCATCTACTTTTGCTCCGAATAATTTCAACAACTGCTATTCAGACACTCGTCCCAAGATTCAAGTCTTCCAGCAGCTTCGATCTTCAAATTTTCATCTATTTGTGTAATCGAGGGTCAATTGCATCCCTGATTCCCTCGCCGAGCAGATTATACGCCAACACAGTTACAAGAATTGCAAGACCGGGGTATAGCGACAGCCACCAGGCAAATTCTATGTAATCCTTGCCTGAAGTGAGAATGTTTCCCCAACTCGGCGTGGGCGGCTGAACACCTATACCGAGGAATGAAAGAGCGGATTCGGTGAGAATTGCTCCGGCTACGCCGAGAGTCGCGGTCACGAGCACGGGTCCCATCGCATTCGGCAGGATATGACGGAATATGATCCGCAGGTCCGAAGCGCCTATTGCCCTTGCCGCCAGTATGAAATCCCGCTCGCGTATCGAAAGCACCTCGGCTCTCACTAGCCTTGCGACACCCATCCAGTTCGTCAGCCCGATTACGATCATTATCAGCCAGATGGACGGACCGATCATGGCAATGACAGCGAGAATCAGAAAGAAGGTCGGGAAGCACAGCATAATGTCGACGAATCTCATCAGGGCGCTGTCGACCCAGTGTCCGTAGAAGCCCGAAACAAGTCCAATCAGGGTGCCGATGACAATGTATATGCCGACCGCGACAAACCCGACCAGAAGTGATATGCGTGCTCCGTACACCACCCTGGTGAAGACGTCGCGACCGAGTTCGTCGGTCCCCATCCAGTGTGCGGCCGAAGGAGGCAGCAAGACGTGGTAGGCGTCAATGGTTGCCGGATCGTAGGGGGTGATATGGGGAGCAAGGAAAGAAACGATGAACAGCAGGATCACGACGATCCCGCCTGCAACCGCAAAACGGTTGCCGGTAAACCTTCTCCAGTAAATTTCGCGGAAATAGCTGTTTTTCAGGCTCATGCCGGATATCAACCTCGATTCGAAAGCGAAAATCATTTACCAAAAAAGTACAAATCGCTTACGGAACATACGACAGCTGCCAGGGCTTCCGGTTCATGCTTGCCCCTGTCCATGGCGTATCCGGGGATCGGCCAATGCATAGCCTATGTCGGCGAGCAGATTCCCCAGCAGCGTCAGGAATGCGCCAATCACGAGTATTCCCATGACCAGAGGATAGTCCCTGGACATCACGCCCATATAAAAAAGCTGCCCCATCCCGGGAATGGCATAGATGGTTTCGAAGATTACGCTGCCGCCGATGAGGCCGGGGAGAGAGAATCCCAGCAGGGTAATGACCGGCAGGAGAGCGTTACGCAGCGCGTGCCGCATGATCACGACCCGTTCGGAAAGCCCTTTCGCCCGTGCCGTTGTTATGTAGTCCTGGCGGATAACTTCCAGCATGGTTGACCGCATGTACCGGGAAACGCCGGCCAGGCTGCCGAAAGAAGCAACTGCTATCGGCATTATCAGGTGCTTCGCCAGGTCCGCAAGCCAGAGAAACGTCCCATAACCTTCGCTCCCAAGGGAATGGAGCCCCGATATGGGCAGCCAGCCCAACTTTACCCCGAACAGGTACATGAGCAGCAGGGCCAGCCAGAATGTGGGCACGGCAAATCCCACAAAGACGAATACCGTTATTCCCTTGTCCATCACGGAGTTCTGGCGTATTGCGGCGTAAATGCCGATGGGGATGGCAAAGCCGAACTCAATTACCAGCGCGATAATACTGAGTGAGACGGTAATCGGAATTCGCTCTTTGATTTTGTCGATAACCGGCCTGTTGTCGGGGGCGAAGGAGCGACCGAAGTCGAGGTGTGCCAGTTTGCCGAGCCAGTTGATATACTGGACATGAAGGGGCTTGTCCAGGCCGTAAAACTCCCTCAACCGCTGTCGGGCCTCAGCCGTAATCTTCGGGTTCATGGCGGTCTGCATCTCGACCGGTTCCCCGGGAGCCAGATGGATCACGACGAAGGTGATGAGTGTAATTCCCAGCATCAGCGGAATCAGTGCAAACAGGCGCTTTATGAGGTAATTGATCATAATCCAAAGTCTGGATAAAGGCTGATTGGCAAATGGCTGAAGGAATACCTATGCTTAAAAGCCCCTTTCCCTTTTGCCTATCCCCTTGGCCTTTAGCCCCTTGCCTTTTACCTTATTTATACATCTGCTCATCCTTCGGCACATACCAGCGGATGAAGTTATATGTAATGCCTGCCGGCGCCGGTTCTATGCCGTGAAAACGGGCGCTCACCACCGGCAGGGCATCCGGGACGTAAAGAAATGTGTAAGGCTGATCTTCCGCCAGGATTTCCTGGATCCTGTAATAGCACTTTCGCCGCTTCTCCATGTCAAATGTGCTTCTTCCCTCTTCGAGTAGCCGGTCCACTTCGGGGTTTTTATAGCCAATGAAGTTCAATTCCTTCGGACCGGTCTTGCTTGAGTGCCAGACATCGTAAATATCGGGGTCCTGACCGACTGTCCAGCCGAGAATAACCGCTTCAAAATTTCTCTTGTCAATGAAGTGGGTCAAGAGAGAGGACCATTCCATGACTATGGGCCTGACATCTATTCCGACCGCTCTTAAACGCTGCTGGATGATCTGCAGCGCTTTTAACCTTTCATTGTTCCCCTGGTTCGTTCTGATAGTGAACTGAAACGGCTTGCCGTCCTTGACCAGGATTCCGTCGCTGTTTTTTTCTTTCCAGCCGGCTTCCGCCAGAAGGCGTTTTGCCCTTTTGGGATTATAGTCAAAATCTTTAATATGGGGATCATATGCCCAGGTCCCCGGTTTGTATGGCCCGTGGGCTATCTGCCCCATTCCAAGCAGCACGCCGTGAACGATTTCGTCCTTGTTTATGGCCGATGTGATGGCCTGGCGCACGCGCCTGTCGGCGAACAGCGGGTTTTTCAGGTTGTAGCCCAGGTAAGTGTAGGCGAAGGCCGGATACCGGTATTTGTTGAACCGGTTCATAAATCTCTTCGAGTCCGTCTCACGCTGATACTGTACCGGCGACAGCCCCATCATGTCCAGCCCTCCCGCTTTCAGTTCCATGAACATGGTCGAATTGTCGGGAATTATGCGGTAGATGTACCGGTCTATGTAAGGACGCCCTTCAAAGTAGTCCCTGTTTGATTCCAGGACCACTTTCTGCCCCGGCACCCATTCCTTGAATTTGTATGGCCCCGTCCCCACCGGATGACGGGCAAGATCGCTCTTGGTAATATCCTTCCCTTCCAGCAGGTGAGCCGGGAGGATATATGTCCCCCAGGATTCAAGAGCAGGGGCATACGGTTTTGCATATGTAACCCGGAAAGTATATGGATCGGGAGCTTCGGCCTTCTTCACCTGCTTGAACGATTCGGCATATGCGGTGGGAGTTTTGGGATCAATGGTTACTTTGTAGGTATAGAGGACATCCCTGGAGGTGAATTCCCGGCCGTCGTGCCATTTCACCCCCTTGCGCAGGTGAAATGTTATGGTGAGGCCGTCAGGCGAAATGTCCCATGACTCGGCCAGGACGCCGACGATTTTCAGGTCCTTGTCGTATTTGACAAGCCCGTTGTAGACAAGATCGGCGATATCAAATGATGCACTGTCGGATGCGAGAACCGGGAGCAGCGTGGATGGCTCGCCGATGCTGCCGCTGACTAAGGAGTCACCATACGCGGGTTTGCCGTCTCTGACGGGAACGGGCCTGGACGGCTCTCTTTCAGCGCACGAGAAAAGCGCGAGGCATAACACTACCAGGAGGCAGCCGGACCACCTGCCGCTCATTTCTCGCCCATCTCCGCCTTCAGTTTTTTCAGTCTGTCGATTATTTCCTTATTTTCCGGGTCGTTTTCCTGGGCACTTTTCAAAAGCGAAAGCGCGCGCCGGTATTCATGCTTTGCGTAATAGGCCTCGGCAAGATGCAGGATAATAGTTGAATCGTCATTGACAAGCTTGTGGGCCTCCTCCAGATATTTGACAGCCTCGTCATACCGCTTCATCTTGTAATAAGCCCAGCCCAGGCTGTCGGTTATAAATCCATCATCGGGCCGCAGAGACACGGCCTTTTTCAAATATTCGAGTGCTTCATCCAGATTTATGCCCATTTCCGCATATGTATAACCGAGGTAATTGAGCGCCTGGGGATCATCAGGAGTAAGTTTGATTACCTTTTTCAGCCTTTCGATGCTTGCGTTTTTCTGGCCGAGTTTGTCGTACAGAATGCCAATCCTGAACTGGAGAGCCGGGTCATCAGGGAAGCTCGGCTCGATATCCGTCAGCACTTTCAGGCCGTCGTTAAGGCGATCCAGCGATTCGTAAAGTCCGGCCAGGTAAAAGTAAAGCTCGATCCGTTTCGGCTGCTCGGCGATGGCGTCCTTCAGAAGCTTTATACCCTTCTCGGGATCGCCCTTTTCCTTGTGTATGTATGCGATCTGGCCTAATGCGTCATAATATATCGATGATGATTTTGGGATCTTGCCGAACTCTTCCAGGGCGCGATCATATTCTTCCTTCTCCTCGTAGACCGACCCCAGGTAGTAGCGGACATTCTGGGCTTCGGGCTCCTGCTTCAAAATGGCGGAAAACTCGGCGATAGCCTCGTCGTACCGTCGCAGTTCCATGTAAATCAGTCCGATTTTCCTGTGAATTTCCAGGCCGTCCTGTCCCGATTCGGCAACCTGCTTCAGCAGGGCAAGGGCATCCTCGAGCTTTTGCTGCTGGATGTAAATCTGCACCAGGTGCTGCATTACGGCATAATTGGAGGGATTGTTTTCAAGAACCTCACGGTACAGTTCTATTGCTTCATCATAGCGGTTCTGCGCTTCCAGGGAAAGGCCCAGATCAATCATGGCCTGTTCGAAATCCGGCTTAAGCTCCAGCGCTTTTCTGAAATATCCCGCCGCGTCGTTGTAAAGCTTCATCTGATCGTATATCTTGCCAAGATAATAATAGGCGATTGCCGAATCGGGGGAAACTTTCAGGAGTTCCTTGAGAGTATTTACGGCCCCTTCATATTCAAAAGTCTTCACATAAGAAACGGCAAGATTGATATACGCGTCTTCCTTTTCGGGATCAAGGGCTTTGGCCTTTTTGAAGTGGGCAATTGCTTCCTTGTCGTTTCCGAGCGTGGCAAGTATCGCGCCCGCAAGCATATGCGCTGGGCGATACCCGGGATCATAGGAGAGGGCCTTCTCGCATTCCGCGAGAGCCTCCTTGGGCTTGTTCATTTTTACGTAAACGTCGGCCACTTTCTTATGCAGAAAGGCCGATTCCGGGTCTTCTCTTATGGCATCCTGCAGGAGCGTCAATGCGCCTTCCAGGTCGCCTTCAATGCTGAGCAGCCGGGCGCGCGAATAGATGTAAAGTGTGCGCGACGTAGCCTTTGTTCCGGTCATTTTCGCGGAAACGCCGGGGTTTACCGGTGAGTGCGTAGCGGCGCCGGCGCAAGCTACACCGCAAATCAGGAAAATTATCAGTGCTGCAACGTTTTTTATGTACATGAAAATTTCCGGCAAAAAAACCAGACAACTTCTCCAGTGCCCCCCATTATTTGAAGAACACCGTCACATGTGTCTGGTTCTATCATTTTACTGCGGTTTAAAACTTTCTCAATGTTCAGCCGAAACCTTGCTGCGCTTGACCGCATCCCAGCGTTACGCGCCCCAAAGCACCTGTCAAACTCCTGACCCGGGACGATTATTCTCCCTCAAAAGGTCGATCCGGTCATCCGTTATCCAGCTAAAGTATTAATTGGAATAATTTAATTGCAATCAGGAAGGCCGCATTGTCCTCAACGTATTTTTAAAAGCTACCACAAATCAATTAGACCGTCAAACGATAATCTTTTTATGCAAATTCACTCCTGTATTCTTGCGACTGAAACATTGTGTGATAATGTTTTTCAAAAGAAATTCGTATATTAAAGGTATGCAATGGAACAGGGAATAATTAGCCAGCTTCTGAACCCATCGGTATACCCAGATGCCACGCAAAGCGTCAATCTGATACAGACCCACATTTCATTCCTGCTACTGACCGATGATTATGTATACAAAATTAAAAAACCGGTTGATTTCGGCTTTCTTAACTTCACCACTCTCGACCGGCGACGCTTTTATTGCGAGGAGGAAGTGCGGCTCAACCGGCGGCTTTGTCCTGATGTTTACCTGGGAGTGGTCCAGATCAGGGATTCCGCCAACGGCGCCACTTTCCTCGGCAACGGAGAAATAATCGAATATGCCGTCAAGATGCGCAGATTGCCCGAAGACCGGATGCTTGAAAAACTTCTGAAGGAAGACAAGGTAGAAGATAGTGATATCCGGAGAATAGCGGCGGTTATAGCGGAATTTCACAAAAACGCCGAAAGAAGCGCTGAAATTGACCGTTTTGGCGACATCTCGGTTATCAGCCGCAACTGGGCGGAGAATTTCAGGCAGGTATCGGATTTTATGTGTGTCACGATTAACCGTCGGGACTTCGACATAATCGAAAACTGGGTCCTGTCGTTTATTTCACGAAACAGGGACCTCTTCGAAGAGAGAGTCAGGGGTGGCTTTATAAGGGATTGCGACGGCGATATCCATGCGGAAAATATCTGTCTTGAAGACGGGATTCACATTTTCGACTGTATAGAATTCAACGAGCGGTTTCGCTATATCGACACTGCCGCGGATATCGCCTTTCTGCTCATGGATTTCGACTATCATGGCAGAAAGGCTTTTTCCGGGATTTTCGTCGAGGAATACCGCTCCCTGACTCGCGATACTGACATGATCCGCATACTTGATTTTTACAAGATATACCGTGCCTTTGTCCGGGGCAAGGTGGAAAGCTTCAAACTTGGCGACGCAAACATGACCCCGGATGAAAAAAAGACGGCCGGAGAAAAGGCCGAACGGCATTTCCGTCTTGCAAGGGGCTATGTTTTGCGCGCAAAGCTTGAACCGGCCGTCATCATGTTTTCCGGCCTCATGGGAAGCGGCAAGAGCACGCTTGCATCTGAGCTTGCATTCGAACTCGGACTGGACCTGGCGAGGTCCGACGTGGTCCGCAAACAGCTTGCCGGAATTCCGCCGGCGGAACGGCGTCTCGACGAATACGGCGGCGGTATCTATTCACCTGATTTCAGCGGTAAAACCTATGAAAGTCTTCTAAAAACCGCGGAAACCGCAATTACATCCGGTCACGGCATTATAATTGACGCATCATTTCGCAAAAGAAGCGACCGTGGGGCTTTCCGCATGCTCGCGCAAAAATACGGCGTTCCATTTTACATTGTAAATACCTCTTGCCCGGAAGAATTGATAAAACAGCGCCTCAAATCAAGAATCCTGGACACCGGTGAACCTTCAGACGGGCGCCTGGAGCTGTTTTACCGGCAAAAGGCCGAATTCGAGAACATCTCCGGCAATGAAGGCAAATGCATTACGCTCGACACTTCAGGATCTATTCGGAACAACCTTGATGAAATACTGGGAATCATGAATTTACTTTGATGCTAAATATTTGTCTGATTTGATGTACAATTTAAAAAAGCTCTCAGTTCTTCATGACAGCCGTAACCGGGGGTAGCTCCATGAACATGAATATCAAGGAAAAGAACGACGTTTTCGTGATCTCGGTCAGGGAAGAGCGTATAGATGCCCATAATTCCAATGAACTGAAAGATGAGCTGAAAAATGCGTTTGACGGGGGGAAGAAGAGCGTCCTGGTCGATTTGAGAGATGTGCGATTTATTGACAGCTCCGGTCTCGGCGCACTGGTGTCCGGGCTCAAAAACGCAATTTCCCATCAGGGGACATTGAAACTGTCCGGACTGCAGCCCCAGGTCAAGTCCATGTTCGAACTGACCAGACTGCATCGGGTTTTTGACATCTACTCCAATACCGAAGACGCAATGGAATCATACTGAGAGGGCGAGGTTGACATGTCGAAAAATTCGATCGAGGTGGACATACGGGTTCCCAATCAGACCCGCTACCTTAGCCTGATCGGCAAAATCGGAGAAGATATAGTCAAGGAGCTGAACAGGCACAACAGGGAGAAAGACACCCTTGCCTATCATCTGAACCTGGTCCTTACCGAAGCCCTGGTGAACGCCATCAAATATGCCCATGACAGCGACCCCGACCAGACGGTCCACATCTGCATCAACATCTCCGACGATGAACTGCTGGTAAAGGTTTTCGACCACGGGCAAGGATTTGACATAAGCAACATCCCGCCGCCTGATTTTGAAAAGCCGGACAACAGGGGCCGCGGAATTTATATTATAAAATGCCTTATGGATTCCGTATCCTATCAGAAGTTCGACAAGTACAACGTGCTTGAAATGACCAAGAAGCTGAAGTGAGCCCCTAGACGCCTTGCCTTCTTCTCGCCGCCCTCCTCAACAGATAAACGATCATACCCAGCCCCAGCACAAACATGGGAAAGCTCAACAGTTGCCCCATTGAAAAAAATCGCAGTATGTAGCCGATTTGCGGGTCCGGTTCCCTCGTGAATTCGACAAGGAAGCGAAATAAACCGTAAAAAGTGACAAAACACCAGAAAAGAACGCCGGCCGGAAGATCCTTCTTTTTTTGCGCCAGCCAGAGAATCGTGTACAGAACCGGCCCCTCCAGAAACGCTTCGTAAAGCTGAGACGGGTGCCTGGGCTGGGCCCCCCCGCCCGGAAACACCATCCCCCATGGAAGGTCCGTAACACGGCCGAACAGCTCGCCGTTGATGAAATTGCCCAGTCTGCCAAGGCACAGACATATAGGAGCAACCGGTACGCACAGATCAGCCAGCATCATAAAAGTGATCTTTTTCTTCCTTATATAATAAAAAATAAGCAGCACCGTGCCGATCAAGCCCCCGTGGAACGACATCCCCCCTTCCCACACGGCAAAAACCTTGAGGGGGTTTTCCAGGTAATAGGACAGGTTATAAAACAGGATGTAACCGATTCTGCCGCCCAGTATTACGCCTAGGGCAAGATAAAAGATCAGGTCCGCGATATCGTCCTTTTTCAAAGGCAGATTTTTTCTTTTTGCGTTGTGTGAAATAAGAAAGTAGGCGATCGTGAAGCTGAGAACATACATAAGACCGTACCAGCGCAGCTCCAGAGGTCCCAGGCGAAGAAAAACAGGGTCTATTTTCGGATATTGCATAAACATCCTTCCGGGCGATTTTTCCCTAAATTACCAGCATTCAGGCTGTCAGTCAATCTCCTCGTCAACCGCGGCGCAAAAACGTTTTCCCGGCAAAAGGTCCGTAAGCAGGGGCCTGAAATTTATTTATGTTTTCCCTTGCCGACCCGCTTGACACCGGCAAGTATGACGATATACTTCATTACAAACAAGATCTTTCACAATTGCTCTGGGATGCAGGTAAGAGATAGTGGAGAAGCCTGACTACCATTTATAAAAATTTAATCCGGGTAAAGACGTGGTGAGTATGGCCTTCCCAAATGAGGTAAACCTGAAGCGTGCTCTCGGTCCAATAGTTAAAACGAGGTCAGCTAATTCCTTATCCTTACGGTATTTTGGAGCAAGACAAATTGGCGTTTCAGAGAATAGCGCGGAAAACGTTTTTCTCATTCGCAAAGCGCGTATCCACCGCTTAAAAGAGGAGAAGCTTAAAGGCTCCAAAGTCCTGCATGGTCAAAAAAGAGCATGCCTGACGGGACCTGGAAATTTCTACCGGCGAATCTGAATAAATCATTCTGCTGCAACGCCAATAAAAAAGAAAATGCCCGGTCAGGTTTCTGCCGGGCATTTTCTTTTCGCCAAACCCATGTCTCACTTTCTCATTTCATAAGGTACGCCCGCTTTTGTCGCCGATTCATCAAGTGCGCTCAATTTGCCCTGAAGCTGGGTGAGCTTTTCCTCAAGATCCTTTATCTCCATTTCGATGCCGCGATATCGCGCCCTGGACAGATTATCGGGGTTGCCAAGCCTCGCCTTGCGCTCGTCAATCTGCGACTGCACCGAATCAATGTTATCGTTCAATCTCTTGAAATCCGCTTTCCATTCTTCTTCACTCTTGCTGCCATATGAGTTTATCTTCTTCACATTCTTTGTATCGGCGACAGTCTCACCGGAACCGTTGTTGCTTTTCGCGGCCTTTGTCTCTTCGCCGGTAGTCGTGGCGGCCTCGGCTGGATTTTCGGCGTCGTCTTTTTTTATTTTCACCTTTTTCCTGTATTTCTTCGGTATTTTTGTATAGTCCTCGGTGAAATTCACCGTTCCGTTATCATCCACCCATTTATACATATCCGCTGCCGCAAATCCAGCTGTAACAATTATAATTACGAATACCAGAATGGCCTTTTGCATTGTTTCCTCCCAAATTCGCGTGATGGTATTAAAACCCGTAAATCTTCATGGCCTGCACTGCCAGGATTTCGCGCATATCGGCAATCATCCAGGCGGCCAATGGAACTTTCTCCCGCCAAGCAGGTGAAAATGCAGATGAAATACCGACTGTCCCGCTCCGGCATTATTGTTGCAAACAACCCTGAAGCCCGACCCGTCAACTCCGTTTTCTCTGGCCAGGCGTGCCGCTACCTGGAATATATGTCCCATGAGCGGACCGTCATCGGTCGTCAAATCCAGGGTGTTCACCATGTGTTTTTTCGGCATGATCAGCAGATGCAGGGGAGCTACCGGGGCAATATCCCTGATAGCGATGATCTGATCATCTTCGTAAACTTTCTCGGCTTCCATCTTCCCCTTTATTATTCTGCAGAAAATGCAATCTTCCATACTCACCTCCTTTTCAGTCAATTTCATTTATCGGGTTTCGCCAGGAATATCAGAAATTCCCTGTTCCCCTTTGGTCCGAGTATCGGAGATTCCGTTATCCCCCGCACAACCAATCCAAGGCTCTCCGCAAGGGAATTAACGCCGGAAATTACCCTTTGATGTTTTTCATTATCCCGCACCACACCGCCCTTGCCGACTTCACCCCGTCCCACCTCAAACTGGGGCTTTATCAGGGCAACTATGGATCCGCCATCCTTGACCAGCCGGCAGACATGTGGCAGCACCTTGTCAAGAGATATGAAAGAGACGTCGATTACCGCCAGGTCGGGAACCTCATCCAGTTTTTCCGGATCAAGATAACGGATGTTTGTTTTTTCAATGCTGACCACCCGTTCATCATGCCGGAGTTTCCAGGCAAGCTGGCCGTAACCCACATCCACCGCGAAAACCTTGCGAGCACCGCGCTGCAGCAGGCAGTCGGTAAAACCTCCAGTGGAAGCCCCCACATCAATCGCCGCCAGGTCTCTCACATCAATGGCGAAAAGATCAAGCGCTTTTTCGAGCTTGAGCCCTCCCCTGCTGACATACGGAAGCGCGTCACCTTTCAGCCTTATGACGGAGTCAAGGGAGACCATTTGCCCCGCCTTGCCCGCGGCATGGTCGTTTACGACCACCTGACCCGCCATGATCAGTGCCCGAGCACGTTCCCGCGAGTCAGTCAATTTTCGGTCGACAAGAATTTTGTCGAGACGTTCTTTTCCTTTTACCATTTTCAAACTATACTTTTCCTGCTTACAGGCATTTGTTACGTTTCAATTAAATTACAGCGTATTAGCATAATAATAATCACGCAAATAGTCCAGCATTTTATAATGTGATATCTCTAACTTTTTATGACTTGGACAACATTGATTTTCTCTTGCATTGACATGGCAATAATGGTATACAATAAAAACCGTTGCCGAAGTGGCGGAATTGGTAGACGCGCTAGATTCAGGTTCTAGTGAGGGTTCCCTCGTGCTGGTTCGATTCCAGTCTTCGGCACCATGTATTTACAGGGGTTTATGGCATGAAGCCATAGACCTTTTTCTTTTTCTTATTCCGACCATTTCCCCTGATACTTTATATCATTGAATTTTCATCATGCTTCCGCTGCTATGTCAGCCAGTACGGGTCTTATGCACTCCGGGCCGTCGTTCTTTGCAGAATTTACCGTCTTGCTGACCGGATACATTTCCATTTTTTCAGATGGAAACTCCTTGAAAACAGCATCAAGCCGTTCAGGAACGGTCACATGCGGATCCAGCCAAAGTTCGGCATCTTCCCGGTCCAGAATCAACGGCATTCTGTCATGCACGGGTTTAATCAGCTCGTTTGCGCCGGTAGTCAATATGGCAAAAGATTCCAGCGTATCTCCCGCCGTAGATTTCCAGTGCTCCCATAACCCCGCGAACATCATTGGTTTGTCATCTTTTAACTTCAAATACAACGGCTTCTTCCTGCCCGCCTCTTCGCGCCATTCATAAAATCCGCTCGCGGGGACAATACACCTCCTGTATTTCAAGGCATTCCTGAAGGCCGGTTTCTCACGCGCCGTCTCGGAACGCGCGTTTATCATCCTTGAGCCGACAGCCGGGTTTTTGGCCCACGAAGGGACCAGTCCCCATCGCAGCAGGTCGAGATGTCTTGTCCCGTCCGGATAGACCCGTATTACCGCCGCGTTCTGCCCAGGCGCGATATTGTACCTCCGTGGCAAGTCCCGCATTACGAGGACGCCGAAGATTTCTTCCAGAATTTCCCTCGGCAGGTGCAATGTGAATCGTCCGCACATGGCATCAATAATTCCTTATGCAACATCCATTGCCGTTGTAAAGACGCCTTGGCGCCGTTTCCAAAACCGGCGAACGCTATGTCACTGGTACATTATATAAATAGGTTTCGGATTAAGCTTGAGAACATCTTTCGGCGTCAGCAGAGGGTCCCCTTTCTTTGTGTCATTATGATAGAAAAGCTTGAACCCCGTGAACTCGACCGGTTCGGCGACGACGTAATCCTTGTATGAGTCCCGCTTAAGCCAAGGCGCCCCCCAGCCGTCCATGTTCATGACAATCTGCACCTCGGGACGCAAAATGATATTCCGGTAATTCGTAAGCCCGTTGCGCGTGAACCTGTGCACGGTCAAAATCTTCGGGGGGAGATTGTACTTCCTGACAAGATCCCTCAGATAGCCGCTTGCATAGTTCACGTCCGCCGCGTCATAGGTACCGATCTTGGTCCCCGGTATCGCCCGGCTCTTTATCAGATTGAATTCGGGGTCAATCCCCAGGTGGACATCCGGATTTTTCAGCAGCCATTCGAACCGTGGAAGAATTGTTCTTATATTGTCATGTCCGGTCTGGATGTCAATAAACAGAATTGCATTCGTTTCCTTGGCCCATCCGTATACCTGGTTTACAATGGTGTCCGGCATGATCATCCGGTATTTCCCCGCTTTGCCCGGCGTTCCCTGGGCAACCACAGCGATAAGGTGGAGAGCAGGCTGCACCGGATGCGACGGATCGGCAGCTTCCCACCGGGCCTGCTCACGTTTCAACCTCCGCAACATGTCTTCCTTGCTGTACTCCCCCAGCGCTCCCATTCGCTTGCAGAGGGGATTTCCGTAATAGGCGAGAATGCGTTTTCGCGGCAGGATGGATCCCGGCAACGGCTCAGGATATTTCACGGGCCACCCTTTTCGTTTCGCGAACTCGGGGTCCTCGCCGGCCTTATACTTTGTCCCGGGCGCTGCGGAAGTCAATTTCCCCTGAACAGGGTTGCACGCTTCATTTTCTACGGAGGACTCATTTGTTAAGATTGCAGAAGAAGCCACCTTTACCGGCGTGTCTTTTTTCACCACAACGGCTGCGGGTGCGCTGTTTTGCCGGGCACTTGCCTTTCCGTCCCGGCAACCCGCCAGGCATATCAGAAAGGAAATGAAGACCGCCATCACTAAAGCTGGGTTAATAAACTTGAAATTGCGCGACACCATAAAATAAATCCTCCGAGACGCCATACTAATAAATATTCCATCAAAATATTATCTCAAAATTCAATTACCAAAACAGCATTAATTCCCAGTGCTGCCGCGCAAACCGGCCCTTTGTCGGTAAAACAAGTTCGCGGTTTTTAACGCCTTTTCGCAATCAACTATTTTCATTTCGGGCACCGGCGAGAAATCTTGAACAGAAAAATAGATATTTTTCTTCGTGCCACACGACATATTTTGTTACCGTCCGTTTACAATTCCGCATAATAGTGCCTGGTTGCGCGAACTATAAACTGACGGCGGATGATATGCTATCATGCCTGAAAAATCAAGGCAGTAATAAAATGCTGTTCCCATGGAAACTTCTGACGAGGTTTCATGAATTCATCAAGTGGAATAATCAGATCCGATTTCCACACCTGCAAAAAAAACAGCCGGCAACATAAAATGTGCCGGCTGTTTTTCATTGGGAAAGTTTCCGGATAAATCCGGATTCAATATCAAGCTGCCGTAGCCGCATTGCGCAAAACCCTTTTTACCCTGGGATAGCTTGTCGAGTCGCTAGAATAAACCGGGTTTTTGTGTTGCGTCAGGACATTCAGAGTGTTTACGGCAGCCTTCATGTGATCGGGGGCAAGGGACGAATAGCGCACCGTCATTGCCATGCTCTTGTGACCCATCAGTTTTGAAACCGTGGTAATTTCAATCCCAGCCTTCACCAGGTGACAGGCAAAAGTGTGTCTGAGATCCTGGAACCTGAAGTCCTTTAAGCCTATTCTTCTGCAGGCGGACGCGAATGCTTCACGGATATGCCTGAACGGCTTGCCGAGGGAATCTACAAAAACATACGGAGAATCCGGCCTTCTGCGCATTTCGTTCAGTGTCTGGAACAAGGCTTCGTTAACGGGTATCTGCCTTTTATCTCCTTCCATCTTGTCATCGATAATGATTACACCTTTCTTCAGATCAATCTGTTCCCATTTCATTGAAAGTATTTCCCCGCGCCTCATCCCCGTGTTGAGGGCGGTAATGATGATGGGCTTGAGGTGCCTGAGCCTCGGGTATTTGTCACAGACCTGGATAAGCGCCTGGCATTCCTCCAGTTCAAGGTATCTTACCCTCTGGTTGTTTTCCTTGAGGAATTTGACCTGTCTTACCTGTTTCAGCTTATCTTCCGAGCAGACTCCCCATTCGAACGCCTTCCGGAACATGTGTTTCAGACAGGCAAGACGCCGGTTTACCGTGGCCGGTTTCAAGCCCTGCTCAAGCCCCTCGGCCCTGTAGGCTTCCACAAGTGAAGTAGTAAATTCGCCCAGATCCAGGTCGCCAAACTCTTCCGCAAGCTGGTTAATGATAATTTTCTTTATGTAATAAGATTTCTGGGACGCCGCAAAAACATGGTACTTCTTCGTCAACTCCCGGAAGGAAAAAGGACCGTAGATTTTTTCTTCAACTTTGGCCCCCGCGATGGCGTTCTTGCGGCGCAATTCAAGAAGAGACTCGGCCTTCTGCAAATCATCGGTTTTTGCCGACTCCCTCACCACCTTATTGTTGCCGCTCTTATAACATATCCAGTAAATCTTTCCCCTTTTGTAGATTCCCCTGGCCATCTTCGACATGATACTCTCCCCTTCTCTCTTGATTACATGACCCCAAAATTGCCGCCCGATGATAAAGTGCCGGTCTTGCCTGTTCACTTTTTGATGTCAATAAAACTAACCTGATGCGTATATTTTATTATTTTTAAAATTGACGGATGGCCGTTTCTGAACATATTCCCATATTATCGTCATCCATCCGGCATTCGACTAATACACCGTTGAGAGTCAATTTAATATAATTTAAATTTAAATTCAATCAAATTTTACATTTTTTAGTGATTGTAAAATTATAGGTGCTTCAGCTTTTTTAATATGGGCTTTGATTCGCGACAATCGATGTGAAGTCTTGACGGGCATTCATGCATGCGGAATCACGGGGAAATTCATCGCAAACGAAAAAAAGGAGAGCTTTTCAGCTCTCCTTTTCTTTTCGGTTAGGCAGTCCGACAATTGCCAAATTATTTTGTGCAGTAACTTTCGCAGGACGGTTCTCATTATCCGCCCTTACCCGATTTGCGCAGCCGAGCCACTTCAGATTCGGTCAATATCCTGTATTCGCCGGATTTAAGTTTGCCGAGGTCGAGAAAACCGTACCGATGCCGCTTCAGTCTGACCACCTGCAGGTTGACTGCCTCGCACATGCGTCGTACCTGCCGGTATCTCCCCTCGTGGATGGAAACGGAAAGCCAGGTGTTGTTGTCGCTCTCTTTGATAATCTTCACCACTGCAGGCGCCGTTTTGCCGTCTTCCAGCACTACGCCTTCCGCAATTTGCCTGATCTGCGCCGGTGAAACTTTTCCGCGAACCCGCACACGGTATTCCTTTTCAACCTCGTGTCGGGGATGGGCAAGCGCATTGGCCCACGCGCCGTCATTGGTGAGAAGGAGCAAACCTTCCGTGTTGTAATCAAGACGACCCACCGGGAAAACCCTGGCCTTCACGTCTTTCAGGAGGTCCGTAACGATCTGCCGGCCCTGCGGGTCTTTCATGGTAGTTACGTAACCCGCCGGCTTGTACAGCATGATGTATATTTTAGGCGTTCCCGGACTTACCCTCTTTCCGTCGAACGTAATTACATCACTTTCCGGATCTGCCTTGAAGCCCATCTCGGAGACAATCACACCGTTTACGCTGACACGCCCGGAAGCAATAATCTGCTCCGCTTCACGGCGTGAAGCGACACCGGCCGAAGCCAGGATCTTCTGCAATCGCTCCAGCATTCATGTCCCCTTCAACCTTCAACCTTATTCTATTCCACAAACTTCGACATGCTTCTGAATTTCTGATAGCGCTCCTCGACAAGCCTTTCGACCGGGATATTTTTCAACTCGGCGAGGTTCCTGACGAGGACCTTGCGCAAGGTGCCGGCCATCGCCTCGTGATCGCGCTGTGCGCCGCCCAGTGGTTCCTTGACTATCTCGTCTATGACTCCCAGTTCTTTCAGGTCCCTGGCCGTGCATTTCAGCGCTTCGGCGGCGATTTCGCCCTTGCTGCCGTCGGACCAGAGTATGGCCGCGCATCCTTCCGGGGAAATGACCGAGTAAATGGAATACTCCAGCATCAGGATCCTGTCGCCCACCGCTATGGCGAGGGCGCCGCCCGAACCGCCCTCGCCGGTTATCGTGACAACTATCGGCACGGCAAGACGGGACATTTCACGGAGATTGCGGGCAATAGCCTCGGCCTGACCCCGCTCCTCGGCGCCAATGCCCGGAAAAGCCCCCGGCGTATCGACAAAGGTGAATATCGGCATTTTGAAGCGTTCGGCCATTTCCATGAGACGCAGGGCTTTCCTGTAGCCTTCCGGATTCGGCATGCCGAAATTCCTGTAAACTTTTTCCTTGGTGTCCCTTCCCTTCTGGTGTCCGATAATCATAACCGGCTCGCCGTCCAACCTGGCAGGGCCGCCTACGATGGCGTGGTCGTCGGCGAAGTTCCTGTCTCCATGGAGTTCCACGAAATCGGTAAAGATGCGTTTTATATAGTCCGTTGTAAAAGGACGGTTTATGTGTCTGGCGACCTGCGCAATCTGCCAGTTGGTGAGGCGGGAAAAGATATCTTCCCGCATCTTTTCAATTTTCTTTTCGAGCCTGGCGACCTCGGATTTCAGTTCGGCGTTGCCTTCGGAGAACTGCATCAGCTCCTGGACCTTCTGCTCCAGTTCAACGACCGGCTTTTCGAATTCCAGGTAATAATGGGTCGACATGTGTTTAATCTCCTTTGCCCAACCGGGCTGTTATTCAAAGGTAGTTGCATTATACCCCAGCAGCCGTTCAACCTCCAGGGATAAATCCTCGCTTGCCTGGACGGAGTAGGCGTCGGGCATAACGATCGTGGTCCTGATTCCTTCGGGAATAACTATGTGCAAAAAAGCCTTGCAGGCGCCATGGTAGCGGCTGATGATTTCCTTCAGCGACTCCAGCTGGGACACCTGCAGAGACCGGGCAAACAGGGTGAAATTCACCCTCTGGGTCTTCTGTTCATTGGCAATACGCAGCGGAATGATTTCCGTCGCCTTTATCTTGCAGCTCTCTTCGCCTATGTCAACCGTTCCGGTTACCAGCAGCGGGTCGTCCGACTTGAGATATTCAGACGCCACGGCAAAGACGTCCGGAAAAACCATGATCTCGACCGATCCCAGGCGGTCCTCCAGGAGGGCGAAAGCCATCCTGTCGCCTTTTTTGGTGATTTTCTCGGACAGGGAGGAAACGATACCGCAGATCCGCACCTCGCTTTTGTCCTGCTTTTCGGCGAGGTTCGACGTATCGGCGGTGCCGAGCCGCCTGGCGTCCGCCTCGTGACGGTCCAGCGGATGGCCGGTTATGTAAAAGCCGATCGCCTCCTTCTCGAAGGCGAGCAGCTCCTTTTCACCCCATTCGGGAATTTCCGGCAATGTGCTCTTGCCGTTGCCGTTCCCCTTGATTATCTCGTCCGCTCCGAAAAGGGATACCTGGGCGCTTTCCTTCTCCTTCTGGATCTTCTGCCCCATTTCCATGGCAAATTCGAGCGCCGCGATCATCTGCGCCCTCTTTGCCCCGGTCGAATCGAATGCGCCGCACTTGATGAGCGACTCCGCCACCCTCTTGTTCACCCTGCGCAGGTCGACCCTTTCGCAGAAATCGAAAATGTCCTTGAACGGCCCGGTATCCCTCGACTCCAGTATTGCCTCGACGGCCGACGTTCCGACATTTTTCACCGCGCCGAGGCCGAAGCGTATCGAATTCTCCAGAACCTTGAACGATCTTTCCGATGCGTTTAAGTCCGGCGGAAGCACTTCGATGCCCATCTCCCGGCAATCGGTGATGTTCTTGATCACCTTGTCGGTATTTTCCATGTCCTCGGTCAGCAGGGCCGCCATGAATTCGACGGGGTAATGGGCCTTCAGGTATGCCGTCTGATAGGCCAGCAGGGCGTAGGCCGCTGAATGGGACTTGTTGAACCCGTATTCGGCGAATTTCGCCATCAGGTCGAATATGGCCTCGGCCTTTTTCGGGTCGACATTCTGCTCCTTCGCCCCGGCAAGGAAATGCTCCTTCTGCCTGGCCATCTCCACGGCGTCCTTTTTCCCCATGGCCCTGCGCAGCAGGTCCGCGCCGCCGAGCGAATACCCGCCCAGCGTCCGGGCGATCTGCATGACCTGCTCCTGGTAGACGATGACGCCGTAAGTGTCCTTCAGGATCGGCTGCAGTTGCGGAAGCTCGTATGTTACCGGCTTCCTGCCGTGCTTCCTGTCGATGAAATCGTCTACCATCCCCGAACCGAGCGGGCCGGGGCGGTACAGGGCGCAGACGGCGATGATATCCTCGAAGCAGGAGGGCTTCAACTTGTGCAGCAGGTCCTTCATGCCGCTCGATTCGAGCTGGAAGACGCCGGTGGTATTGGCCGACTGCAGGAGCAGGTAGGTCGCCTCGTCGTCGTCACCCAGACTGGTGATGTCGAAATCGGGATTTTTGCCGGCGCGGATCAGCTTTACCGCGTTATTGATGACCGTCAGGTTCTTCAGCCCGAGGAAATCGAACTTCACCAGCCCGATTTTCTCGACGAACTTCATGGCGAACTGGGTGGTGATCGAGTTGCTCTTCTGGTCCTTGTAAACCGGGCAGAACTCCTCCAGTTCCGCCGGGGCCACAACCACCCCGGCGGCATGGGTTGACGCGTGCCTCGTCAAGCCTTCCAGTTTCAGGGCGGTATCCAGGAGTTCCCTTATCCGCGGGTCGGATTGGGCCATCTCGTTCAGTTTCGGCTCCTGCTTTAGCGCGTCCGAGAGCTGGATATTCAGGACATTCGGCACCAGCTTGGCGATCTTGTCGACTTCGCTGTACGGGAAATCGAGCGCCCTGCCCACGTCCCTGATCACCCCCTTCGCCATCATGGTGCCGAAGGTGATGATCTGGCACACCTTGTCCCTTCCGTATTTCTCCGTCACGTACTGGATCACTTCCTCACGGCGGTCCTGGCAGAAGTCCACGTCGATATCGGGCATGGATATGCGCTCGGGATTGAGGAAGCGCTCGAAAAGCAGGTTGTATGGAATCGGGTCGAGGTCGGTGATGCGGATTGCGTAGGCCACGAGGGAACCGGCGGCGGACCCCCTGCCCGGGCCGACGGGAATGTTCTGGTTTTTCGCCCAGTTGATGAAGTCGGCAACGATCAGAAAATAGCCCGGAAACCCCATTTTGATGATACAGTCCAGTTCGATTTCGAGCCGGTCCCGATAACCCTTCTCATCCTCTTCGGTAAAATCGGGCCGTTTTTCCCTGACAGCGGCAAGCCGCGACTCAAGACCTTCGCGGGCCTGCCTGACCAGTTCGTCTTCCAGGGATTTGCCGTCGGGAGGGGTATATTGCGGGAAATGATAGGTCTTGAAATCGAACTCCAGGTTGCACCTGTCGGCCACGAGAACGGTGTTTGACAAGGCTTCGGGCGCGTAATGGAACGCTTTCGCCATTTCCTCGGGTGACTTCAGGTGGAATTCTTCCGCCGAGAAGCACATGTGGGTCGGGTCACCCATGGTCTTGCCGGTCTGGATGCAGAGCAGGATCTCGTGGGCGCGGGCATCGTCCCGGTTCAGGTAGTGGCAGTCGTTGGTGGCCACCATCGGCAGCTTCAGCTCCGACGCGACCTGGATAAGTCCCCTGTTTGCCTTGTCCTGTTCAGGCAGCGTGTTCTCTTGCAGCTCGATATAGTAGCGGTCCGGGAATATGTCGGCAAACTCCCGCGCCGCGATTATAGCATCATCAATCTTTCCCTTTTCGCAAAGCCAGGCGACTTCGCCTTTCAGACACGCCGAAAGGGCGATCAGACCCTCCGAATACTCCCTCAGAACGTCCTTGTCGATCCGCGGCCGGTAGTAAAAGCCCTCCTTGTAGCCGACGGAAACCAGCCTGCAGAGATTTCTGTAGCCGGTCATGTTCTCGCAAAGCAGCACGAGGTGATACGAGGCGTCGCCGATGCCCCTCGCGTCCTTGCTGTGCCTCGAATCGGGGGCGATATATGTCTCGCAGCCTATGACCGGCTTGATTCCCGCTTTATTGCACGCCAGATAAAATTCGATGGCGCCGAACATATTGCCGTGGTCGGTCAGCGCCACCGCTGGCATGCGGTATTCCTCGGCCTTCCTTACCAGGTCGCCGATTTTTATGGCGCCGTCAAGGAGTGAATACTGGCTGTGTACGTGAAGGTGTGCAAAATTCGCCTGGTCCATATGTCCCGCAAAATAACGAGGGAGCCGCATATCAGTTGGGCTCCCTTCAATGTCCGTATGAAATCGGAAGGATTATGCCACAGAATTTTTCATATCTCAACCTGTTTGCGGACAAAAAGCCGGACAAGGTTTTCCTTATAAAAAACGAAGCCGATAAACCCGATGAACATCAGGCTGTTCGCGATCAAAGGCATGTATGCGGAATGGAAACGCCACGATTTGCTGGCGAAAAATATTATCAGGGCCAGCATGAAATAACCCGCAATTTTAGACAGATCATATTTTATGTAAAAATGCTTTTGCCCCCATACATAGGACAGGATCATCATCAGAAAATAGCAGAGGAATGTCGCCCAGGCCGCGCCGGCGTACCCCATCAGAGGGATGAGGAAATAATTGGATGCGATGGTCACCACCGCTCCGAAAATCGTAATATAGGCTCCGTAACGGGTCTTGTTATTCAATTTGTACCAGATCGACAGGTTGAATATGATGCCGAGAAACAAATTGGCCAGAAGCAGAATGGGCACGATGCCAATGCCCGAATAAAATTTCGCGCCTATGAAATGTTTCACAATGTTGATATAAAGCATTATCCCCAGGAAGATGACAAGCCCGAATAAAATAAAATAGTTCATCACCTTTGCGTAAAGCTGACGGGAATCGGTCTGCTTTGCATGGGCAAAGAAAAACGGCTCGGCCGCATACCTGAATGTCTGGATGAAAAGCGTCATCAGGATCGAGACCTTGTAATTGGCCCCGTAAATCCCTATCTGCGCCATTATGTATTCATTGGCATTCGCCGCTCCGGCCGGGATAACCAGAAGATACCTCAATAGGATCCTGTCCAGGGTCTCGTTCACCATCCCCGCAAGGCCGGCCAGCAGCAGCGGGAGTGCATAGACAATCATTTCCCTGAACAATTTTCCGTCGAATTCCACCTTGAACCTGAAAATATCGCCGAACAGAAGAAACACTCCGACGGCACTTGCGATCATGTTGGACAGAAAAACATAGCCGACACCCATTGACGGGCTATAGACCACACTTATCGCCTGAAATCCGTGTTTCAGGAGATACGGGCAAAGCAGCAGGAAAAACAGATTGAGAACCACGTTGATAGCAATATTGATCAGTTTCAGCACCGCGAATCTGAGCGCCCTGTGCTGCTGCCTCATCTTTGCGAACGGTATGGCCGCGATTGCGTCGAGGCCGACGATCATGACAAAATAAATCAGGTATTCCGAGTGATGATCGTAATGCAGCCTGTCGGCGATAAGTGACGAGCCGAGAATCCCCAGGGTTATAAAAGCCAGATTCAGCGCGATTACCGGGATGATCGACGTGGAATACACCCTGTCTTTTTCGTCATGGCTTTCCGAATACCGGAAAAAGGTTGTTTCCATGCCGAAGGTGAGGAAGACCATCAGAAAACTGGCATAGGCGTAGAGTTCCGTGACAATGCCGTATTCGTGAGGCAGGAAAATGCGGGTATAAAGCGGGACCAGGAAATAATTCAGCAGCCGCCCGACTATGCTGCTCAGACCATAGACCGCGGTTTCTCTGGCGAGTCTTTTAAGGGGATTCATGCCCGTATCTTGGGGAATTCGTCAAACAGGAC
>DASRZQ010000183.1:0-10844 GCA_035686205.1 Geobacteraceae bacterium | reverse complement strand
AAACGGTCATTCGGCCAATGACGGGGTCATGCTTTCCTGGGACCGGACCATGACGGAGATATCCGACAAGCTGTGGATGGCGGTGGACTACATGAGCGGCAAGAACGCCAACGGCGCGCTGAACTTCGGCGTTTCGTGGGCATTCGCCAAGAACGTGTCGGTAATCCTGGGCTACGACATTTACAACAACACGAAGACCGGCGGCAAGAACACCGTTACCACGCAGGTGGATATCAATTTCCCGTAATATCAGGATGACCCTTGACAGCGGACCTGCTGGCTGATTGACTTAAAATTGGCAGGGATTTGAAATTTAACCTGGAAAAAAATGGAGGCAATACATGAAACTAATAGAAGCAATAATCAAACCTTTCAAGCTGGATGAAGTCAAGGACGCCCTTAACGGGGTTGGCGTGATGGGGATAACCGTGAGCGAGGTAAAGGGTTTCGGGCGGCAGAAGGGCCATACGGAGCTGTACCGCGGCGCGGAGTATATCGTAGATTTCATCCCCAAGGTTAAGCTGCAGATCGCGGTTCCGGACGACCTGGTGCCGAAGGTGCTGGAGACGATTGAAACCGCGGCGAAAACCGGCCGCATCGGCGACGGCAAGATTTTCGTCCTGCCGCTGGAAGAGGCGATCAGGATCAGGACCGGCGAAAAAGGTAACGAAGCCCTTTAATCTATGGCCGATTAAATTGGAAATTAACGCAAAATAAATTAAAAGCAGGAGGTAAGTATGAAATTCAGAAGATTATTAACGACCCTGTTGGCCGGAATGGCGGCTGCCTTAGTGCCGCTCGCGGCCCTGGCCGCTACCCCACCCGCTAATCCCGCGCCGGTCCTCAATACCGGCGACACGGCATGGATGCTGGTTTCGTCGGCGCTGGTACTGCTCATGACACCCGGCCTCGCCCTCTTTTACGGCGGCATGGTTCGGGCAAAGAACGTTCTTTCTTCCATGATGCATTCTTTTGTCGTCATGGGCATCGTGGCTGTCCAGTATGTCTTAGTCGGATACAGCCTTTCCTTTTCCACCGGCAATAACTTTATCGGCGGATTGGGCAAGGCCATGCTGTGCGGGCTGACCCCAGATACGCTATACCAGTATGTGGCCACATCAGCCAACGCGATCCCCGAGTACGTATTTGTCATGTTCCAGATGATGTTCGCCATCATTACAGTCGGCCTCATTTCCGGCTCCATCGCCGAGCGCGTCAAGTTTTCGACGTGGTGCATTTTCGCTCTCTTGTGGTCTACGCTTGTGTATGACCCGATCGCTCATTGGGTATGGGGCGGCGGCTGGCTCGGACAGATGGATAAAATAATGGGTCTGCCGAATGCACTCGACTTTGCCGGCGGCACCGTTGTTCACCTTTCTTCGGGTATTTCCGGTCTGGCCTTCATATTGTTCCTGGGCAAACGGCATGGATTTCCCCAGGAGAGAATGGCCCCCCATTCACTGCCGCTGACCCTGATTGGCGTAGGTCTGCTCTGGTTCGGCTGGTACGGTTTCAACGCCGGCAGCGCGGTTGCTTCTAACGGTCTGGCCGCCCTTGCCTTTACAACAACCACAGTGGCCCCAGCCGCGGCCGGTCTTTCATGGATGTTCGCCGAGTGGATCCATTCCGGCAAGCCCAGTGCCCTCGGTTTCGGTTCCGGTGTCGTTGCCGGTCTGGTAGGCATCACCCCCGCCGCCGGTTTCGTCACCCCCGGCTGGGGCATCGTCATCGGTCTGGCGGTCGGCATCGTCTGCTACTGTGCCGTTCTTGTCAAAGCCAAGCTGAAATATGACGACTCTCTGGATGCGTTCGGCGTTCACGGCGTGGGCGGTACCTTCGGCGCCATCGCCACGGGCGCCTTCGCCACGGTAGGCGCATCCGGTCTTATCATGGGTAACGGCAAGCAGTTCCTTACCCAGCTGATAGCAGTCGGTTCCGCCGGGGCCTATGCGTTCATCGTAACCTGCATTCTCTGCTTCATCCTGGACAAGACAATTGGTCTCAGGGTTGAGAAAGAAGACGAGATCATGGGTCTCGATCAGACGCAACACTCGGAATCCGGATACAATCTGTTCTAACCGGGTTCCGAAACGAAGCCTTTACGGAAAGAACATATCTGTAAATTATGAAGTACCAACAGGAAAGCCGCCTGCTTCGGGCGGCTTTCTTTTATTCCGTACGGAAATCTTCCATGAACTGGATTCAGCATGCCCTGCATATCTACGCCGCTGCCTTTCTTTCTGAATTAAGCGCAGGGGATGGCACCTGGCTTGGGCTGTTCATCACAAAATCCGGCATGCTGGCGCTTGAAGCAGGATTGAGGTGGAAAGCGCCATGGGAAAGGGAACCCGCGTCAGCCTTTTTTCCCCGCCGTTGCTGAATAATGAAAACTTTGATAGTATTTGAGGAAAACGTACTATCATGTGCCGACGCGCGGGGGGCTTTATGAATGTGTTTGATTTTGCGATGAAGATGGAGATGGATGGCAAGGCATTTTACGAGGAGATGTCAAAGCGTACCTCCATAACCGGTTTGAAGAATATATTTTTCATGCTGGCGGATGACGAACAGAAACATTACGATATTATTCAGAATCTGAAGGAGAAAGCCGGCGAAACTGAAATGACTGATTCCACCGTGCTGGAAAATTCCAGGAATATTTTCAACGGGCTCATGGCGGAAAAAGAGGGGCTGGATACGATGAAGGAGGACCTCGAGGGGTATCGGTATGCCATGAAGATCGAAGCTGACAGCGTGCGGTTCTACGAAAACGCCGCCCGCAAGGAAAGGAAATCGTCCATCAAATCGCTCCTCCTCAGGATAGCCGAAGAGGAGAAAAAGCATTACAACATCGTTGAAAACGTATATGATTTCGTTCTGAGCCCCAAGTATTACCTTGCCTGGGGAGAATTCTCCAATCTGAAGGAATTTTAGACCCGTCCGCAGATGCTGAAAGGTATCATGCGTAGGGGCGGCATGCCTCGCCCTTCTTTTGTTTGTGCAGGTTTTGGCGGGCGACGCATGCGTCGCCCCTACGGTTGGTGTATTCACGCACCGGAGTAATGGAGAGGGTTTGAAAACATGAAGGGCCTGGAAAAATACCTTGATGTCGCCGTGTATGCCGCGCGGGCCGCTGGGGAAACGCAGAAAAAAAGGCTTCGTACCGATTACTCGGTGGATTTCAAGGGCGAAACGAACCTGGTCACCGAAGTAGACAGGCAATGCGAGGAGCTTATTGTAGGCGAGATTCGGAAAGAATTCCCCGAAAGCAACATACTTGCCGAAGAAAGCTCCTATGAAACTTTCGAATCGTCTCTAAAATGGATCATTGATCCCCTGGACGGCACCACCAATTATGCCCACGGGTTCCCCTGGTTCTGCGTCTCCATCGCCCTCGAAATCTTGGGGGACGTGGCGCTGGGGGTCATATACAACCCGTTGATGGACGAGCTTTTTACGGTGATAAAAGGCGAAGGCGCCCGGCTGAACGGCGAAGGGATCCACGTCTCCGTCAATCGGCCCATTAGGAATTGCCTGCTTGCGACGGGTTTCCCCTATGACAAAACCCGCGACAACGAAAACAATTTCGAAAGTTTCGTGGAATTTCAGCTGTCCGCGAGGGGCATAAGACGGGCGGGGTCGGCGGCCCTGGACCTGGCCTACGTCGCCGCCGGCCGGCTCGACGGCTACTGGGAGCGCAAAATCAATCCCTGGGACGTTGCCGCCGGGGCACTTCTGGTTGCGGAGGCCGGCGGCAAGGTAACCGATTTCACGGGTCGTCCCTATTCCGTCTACAATAAAAGGATAGCGGCCAGCAACGGCCATATCCACGATGAAATGGTGGAAATATTGAGAGTCGGTAGACGGTAGTCAGAAGGTTTGTCTCGCTGTAGATTTTATCCTGACTTCTGTATTCTGTATTCTGTATTCTGAATTCCGGAGTTTAAGGATACAGCCCGCGCAACCTCGTAGCTTCCACCACGCGCCCGATGCCGAGCATCTGGGCGGCAGTCCTGTTGTCGACGCCGGTTTCCTCGGCTATGGCCATCACTTTCCTGAAAGCGCTTACCATGAGCATCCGCAGCTTGTCGTTAATCTCGCTCTCGTTCCAGAAGTAGTTCTGCAGGTCCTGGACCCATTCGAAATAAGAAACGGTTACTCCTCCCGCATTGGCAAGTATGTCGGGAATGATGAATATCCCCTTGTCATTGAGAATTTCATCGGCAATGGGAGTAACCGGGCCGTTTGCCCCTTCCGCGATGATCCTCGCCTTGACGCCGTCGGCATTGTCCTTGTGAATGGCGTTTCCCATGGCTGCCGGGACAAGGATATCGCAATTCAGGGTCAGAAGTTCGTCATTGGTTATGGTGTCATATCCCTGGAAACCGATCAGGGTGGCATTTTTCCTGTAATAATCCTGGAGCGCGTTGATATCGATGCCGCGGTCGCAGTAAACCCCTCCCTTCGAGGTGGATACGGCCGTGATTTTAACCCCTTCGTGGTACAGATGTTTCGCCGCCGACGCCCCCACGTTGCCGAAACCCTGGATGGCGGCGGTCGAGCCGTAAAGCTCCATTCCCAGCTTTTTTGACGCCTCGGATATGGTGAAAACGACACCGAGTCCTGTTGCATCGCTTCTTCCCTCGGAGCCGCCTATATCGATCGGCTTGCCGGTAACCACCCCCGGCACCGAATGCCCCACCTGCATCGAATAGGTATCCATCATCCATGCCATTATCTGTGCGTTGGTGTTTACGTCGGGGGCCGGTATATCCCTGTCCGGTCCTATGAAGCTGAGTATTTCGGCGGTAAATCTCCGGGTGAGGCGCTCGGTTTCCTTGATGCTCATTTCTTTCGGATTGCACTGCACGCCCCCCTTCGCCCCGCCGAACGGGATGTTCATGACGGCGCACTTCCAGGTCATCCATGCCGCAAGGGCGGTCACTTCGTCGAGATCAACGCTGGTGTGGTAACGAATGCCGCCTTTGGCGGGTCCCCTGACCGTGTTGTACTGAACCCGGAAACCCTTGAATACCTTCAGATTGCCGTCATCCATGACGACCGGCACGGAAACCATCAGCGCACGTTCGGCGTGTTTCAGCTTTTCTATGAGGTTCGGGTCGCAGCGAAGATACCTGGCTGCCTTGTCGATCTGGGTGTGCACCATTTTCAGCGGGTTCAGTTTTTTCCGTTCTTCGGAATTCATCGTTTCCTCCCGAGTTTGATTGATTGAAATGCAGTCCGAGCAAAAAAACAGCGGCCGGCGGCCTTTTAAAAAGCTCCAGGACGCTGATCAAAACTTATTCCATGGATTACAAACAATTCACCCGAAAGGTCTTCTTGTCTTTTGTCATTGTTTGCTGGTTTTTCCGCGTTCAATTGCAGTTGCGGTGTTACATTATTTTACCGCTTTCCACCAGTTGCTTGAACGCATTGAGTATGTTCGGATCGAACTGCCTGCTCGTATACTCATCCATGACCTTCATTACTTCCGGCGGCGGCATTCCTTTCCTGTAAGGCCTGTCGGAGGTCATGGCGTCAAAGGCGTCGGCTATCGTTATTATCCTGGCTTCGAGGGGGATTTCTTCCGCGGCTATGCCGTCCGGATAGCCCCTGCCGTCGTACCACTCGTGGTGGTGTCTTATCCATTTGATGATTTCGCCGAACTCGCCGATATTGGACAGGATTTCGGCTCCCCTGGCGGGATGCTCCTTCATTTTTTCGAATTCCTCCGGCTTCAGGGCGCCCGGCTTGTGCAGGATGCTTTCCGGAGTTCCGATCTTGCCTATGTCGTGGAGAAGGGAGGCAAGCTCGACCAGCCTGCTTTTGTTTTTCGACATGCCCAGTTCTTCGCAGATGGCCACGGAAAAACGGGCGACCCTTCTGGAATGTCCGTAGGTGTAAGGGTCCTTGGCGTCTATGGCCGACGAGAGCGCTTCCACCGTGCTGATAAACAGCTCCCTGATTTCTTCGTACAGCTGGGCCTTTCTGATCGAAGCGGCCACTTCCGAGGCGAACAGTCCCATCAGCTTAAGCTCGCGCGACCAGAATTCCTCCCCGGAAAGCTTGTCGCAGGCGAGGAGCAGTCCGATCGGCCTGTCATCGGTGATCAGGGGCACGCAGAGGATCGATACGGCCGGATACGGCAAAATGATGCGGTCGTCCGTCCGGATGTCGCAGACGGTTACCGGCTGGCCGGACCGCAGAACATGGCCGATGAAGCCCGTGGCGCTGTCGGTTCTGAAATCCCTCGCGCATCCGGCATCCCTGCCGGCGGCAAAACCGGTCCTCAGTTCGCCGGTTTTCGCATCCATCAGCATTATGGACGTGTTTTGGACGGGAACAAACCGGCTGGTTTCTTCCAGCACCCGCCGGCATATGGTATCGACGTCCAATTCGCTGCCCAGTTTGTTCGAAAGGGAATAAAGAAGCGAAAGCTCCTCATATACGCGCACAACTTCCGAGGAAAGATCGTCGATTTCGGTTTCATATTTGAGAAAACCTTCCAGGCAGTATGCCGTGGCGGCGGCAATTTGCAGATTTCCGCACGAAGAGGAAGGAGCGATCAGGTTGCCGATAATGTCGTCCATGAACCGAACCGGGACCGACACGGTCCCGGAACCGACCTGCGATCCGGCGCAGTCCGCGCCTTCGGGCCCGGCGCTGAACAGAACGACGTTGTCCGTATCGGCAAAAGACAGCGGGACGTCGAATTTCCCCGATATTGTCTTTAATATCTCTTCCAGCTTTTCCGCACGGGATTGGGGAAGGTAACTTTTCAAATTTATTTCTCCATCATGTGGTCAAAACCCGAGTTGCGGGTTTTGGAGTAGGATAATTCGATTTCTCCGATCAGCTTGTAAAGTCCGTCGTTTACCGGTTTGTTCCTGGTTATTTCAAGCGAGATCTCTTTGACGCACCGGTTCATGGATGCCCCGATGACGCGGAAAAGGGGAATGTCCTTCGTCCGGGATACCGCCTTCATGGAAGATATGATTTCCTCGACGCCGCTTTTGGGGAAAGAGCCGATAATTACCCCGACGGGCGGCGAACTGGAGCATGCCGAAATTGCCGGAGAGCAGGCGTTGAAAAGCACCGTGTCAAAGCCTCCCGAGCTGAGCAGGACCTGCAGAGTCCGCGATTCTTCCTTGTCTGGCGAAATGATCGCCAGACAGCCTCCAAGGTTCTTGAGCGGATCGAAAAGAGAAAAAATCTGGTGCTTATCGAACGGGCAGGTGATGTACCCGTGGAGCGCCAGGCGTGGCTCCTCGCCGAAATTGCAGATATGCAGGGAGACGAGGAGTACCTGGAGTCGTGAGCTTGTGGCCCACCTGAGCAGCTCAGGCAAATCATCCTGCTGGTCGGGAAAATCGAGGACTATAAGTCCCGGCTTCATGCCCTTGATAACCTGCAGTGCCCTGTGCGGACTGTCGGCGCCGATTGTCCGGTATCCCAGGTCTTCGAGCTTTTTTCTCAAGGCGCGTCTTATGGCGATATCATCGGCGATTACGAGAATGGGCCTGTATGTCCTGTTTGCATCGCTCTGAACCGGGTATGCCTGTTCCGCGGGGAAAAATTCCTTCTTCGACACCAGCGGCAGGGTAAAATAAAAGGTGCTTCCCGCGCCGAGTACACTCTCGACCCATATCTTTCCCCCATGGAATTCCACGATCTTCTTCGAGATGCTGAGTCCGAGCCCGGAGCCTTTGGGCCTGTTCAGGGCAACCTCCGAAATCCTGTAAAATTCGTCGAAGATAGCCTCTTTTTCTTCCGGAAAAATCCCTTCACCGGTATCCGCGACGAAAAACCGGATAAAATTTTCCTCTCTTGAAGCGCCGACTCTTATGGACCCCTCCGGGGTGAACTTGACGGCATTATTAAGGAGGTTGATCAGCACCTGGATTATCTGGTTCCTGTCCGCATTCACTTCCGGCAGGTCATCGCGGACGTCCAGAAAAAGCGAAAGCCCCTTGTCGTCGGCCATTGGCTTCATGACCTTTCCGCTCTCCTCGACCAACTGGGCCGGGCTGACCGGGCAAATGTTCAGCTCCATCTTCCCTGATTCTATTCTTATCAAGTCGAGCATTTCATTGACCAGGTTGGACAGCCTCTCGCTTTCCCCGTTTATTATCTGGACGAACTCCCTGCTGGTATCGCTGTCGATATCGTCATAGTTGAGCAGAATTTCAGAATAGGAGCGGATCGAGGAGAGAGGCGTTCGCAACTCGTGTGAGACGTTGGAAAGGAATTTTGTCCTGTTCGCGTCATATTCCTTCAGTTTCGCATGGGCCTCGGACAGGGCGTCGAGGGCGGTCTGAAGGTTCATGTTCTTGTAATTGAGGGTGTCACTCAGGGCATGGAAAGTGGAAATTGCATTGTTATAACGCTCACGTTCCTGCAGCGTCGTCCGCGAAAGAAAAACCGCCGCCATGGTGGTCAGGAAAAAGGAAGCCGCCTCGCCAAGAAAGACCGGCATATTCGGCATCGCCGCTTTAGCCGCGACGGCCGATACGATTATAAACACCGTGAAGGCGGTTCCGGCAGCGAATAGCGAATTCGGCGCCATACGGGAGGACAGAAATATTACAAGGGGAAAATAGAGAAACCTCGCCGGACTCTTCCAGCCGCCGGTAAAGAAGCACAGGGGAATAAGGGCAAGTATGGACAAGACATAGAGTAAGGGCTTTTTTCTTTTATCCATTTTATCCATTATTCCGGCTTTCGAGTATTGACTTGACTCTCGATACCACCTCTCTGGGACTGAAAGGTTTCGTGATGAACTCGTCGGCGCCGGCCGACATACTTAACTGTTTGTCCAATTCCTGCCCCTTGCTGGTCAGGATTATAACATAAATGCCCTTGAGGTGCTCGTCGGATTTGATGGCGGCGCAGATTTCATCACCGGTCTTTTTCGGCATAATCAGGTCGAGAAAGACGATGCTGGGCCTGTTTTCCCTGATCGACCGGATTGCGGCCTCGCCGTCCAGGGCCATCTCCACCCTGTAGCCTTCCTTTTTGAAGATAAAATTGAGGGAGCGCGCGATGTGTGGTTCGTCATCGGCGACTAGTATATCGATTCCGGACATTTGGATACCTTTCCGCTTTGCGGGGAGATGAGACAAGGTGCTGTAAAATGCTTTCAAGTTTTCAGTATAATATCACAATAACCCGCCAAATCAAAGGTTCCGGGTATTATTGGTAATTTATTTTCATTGACAATGTAAGTTTGCCGACCAGTGTTCCGGTGCTGTTGTGTGGTCAAAAACATTGTGGTAATATAATATTAAAATATATGGTTTAAAGGTTTGATTGTCCGGGCGTGCGCCTGACATGACATGAAACTCGAGGGAGGTAGCGATGAAAACCATCACCGAAACAGTAATGGAAGAAACTTCGTTCCAGACATTTGCCGGCGCGCTGCAAAAACTCGATCTGGCCGAAACGTTGAAAGGCCCCGGTCCCTTTACTCTTTTTGTCCCGGATGACGATGCCTTCGCGAAAGTCAATCTTTCCGATGTCCTCAACGACGGTAATAAATTGAAGGATACTTTTGCCTATCATGTGCTGGCGGGAAGGTATACGTCCTCCGAAGTGGCGTCTCTGGAACATGCGGAAACGCTGAATATCAAGGCCCTCACCATTCGGGTGAAAGACGGCGAAATCCTGATCGATAACGGAAAACTCGTCAAGGCGGATATAGAGTGCTCCAACGGCGTCATACACGTGGTCAACGCGGTTTTCCTTCCCCAGTTGTCAGGGTGGTACGGCGACTGCGGATGCTGCTGAGCGTTTGGAAAAAGTCTTAAATTGGCCGCAACCGGTGAATAAGAGTAGTATTGATTCAATCCCCCCAAAAGGGGATTTTTTTTATATTTATTGGACACTGACTAAGGCAGGACTAAGGCAGGGGGTCAAATCTTTGATGATGACAAGATTGCCTCCAGCCGCCGTAGCACTTCCATTAGTTCAGGATCTTTCGCAACCCTTTCCCTAAACCTTTTACGCTCCTGACTTACCACGCTGTAGTCTACGCCGAATATTGCGCCTACCTCAGGTCCCTTCAGCCCCCCGTGCCGGTAAAGGATATCCATTGCCATTCGTCGCATGTCACCTTTTTCCGTCTTCAAGGATTCAAGGTTCTTACCCGTTTCATTCTCGATTTTTGACAATAATACCTCTTTTAGCCGATAGCATCTGATTTTGTCCGCGGACGGCTGTTCACGTGTTTCCTTTCGTCCCACAAACGTTTCTTTCGCCCAATGTATGAAATCTTCCCCGCCGAGTATGCTCTGCCCGACAATATCTTTTTTCACATCAACACCTGCTGTAATGTCGGAGATCAAACGTTTCCGATATGCGGTTCGACCTTTTGCGGTGTCTCCTCCGAAATCAGCCAGTGTCATGGAATAGTCAATCATGTTTTCCCGAAAGTTTTTGTCAATGTAGCCGGGAAGACTGCTCCAGGTATAGTTGAACAGGTAACCGACCATTTCGTCGGTATTCATTCTTTCAAGTTTCTTCACTTTTATAGGATTCAAGTGGATGTAACGGGACAGGATGGAGAGATATGGTTCTTTTTCCACCAGGATGCTTTTGTATCGCCCCTGGTAAAGGTGCCCGGCGCGCCTGTGGCGACGGTTGAACAGTCCGGTGTAGGTTATGTTGAAGTGGCGCATGAATTCGCCGAGGTTGCCAAGCGGAGTTTCCAGAAGCAGGTGGAAATGGTTGTCCATTAGGACATACGCGTAGAGCGTGCCGGAATAGATTTCTAATGACCGGGAAAGAAGGCGGAGCAGGGTTTTACGATCTTCATCATCGCGGAAAATGTTTTTCCGTTCGTTGCC
>DASRZQ010000182.1:0-9253 GCA_035686205.1 Geobacteraceae bacterium | reverse complement strand
GCCCACGAAACGCCGAAGTTCAGCGCGCCGTTGGCGTTCTTGCCGCTCATGTAGTCCACCGCCATCCACAGCTTGTCGGATATCTCCGTCATGGTCCGGTCCCAGGAAAGCATGACCCCGTCATTGGCCGAATGACCGTTTTCATCGGTCAGCACGGTGGCACTTCCGTGATAGCCGCCGGCCGTAATCCTGCCCACGACCGGCAACGTCCTCGCCAACAGCCCATAGACTATGTCCTGCTTGGTGGCGTCCGGGTGAGAGGGATCTGAGACGTGAAACTTCGTTCCCACGTTATAGATACCAACCGCTATGGCCGGGGAATACTTGAAGAGGGAATCCTCGGGTGTGCCCACCTTGGCGTTCAGGTAAAACGGGTGGGTGTCGGCGCCGACGCTCGAACCGGTATCGATGTAGTCAAAGCCTATCTCAGCCTGGATCTTTTCGAACGGGAGGATACCGAACGTCGGTCCCACGTCGATGACGTTGCCGGTGACCGAGCCGGCTCCCTGCTTGGACGTCCTGATGTAGCTGTCGAAATTGAGGTGAATCGTCTTGTAAGGCTGGATATCCGTGGATGGTATCCAGATCTGGGTTGAGGGTGTGGCCAGAGCGGCCCCGCATGTTGCCGTCAGAATCGACAGCGCAAGTGCAAAAACCTTCATTGTCTTTGTCATTCTCCACTCCTTTGTAAATATTTAATTCAACACCGAATAATTATGAGCTCCATGCTCGGTTCCGCGACCGTCTGCCCTCCTTCCACAATATTGAGAGCTTGCCCGTAAATAAGCATTCCGGGCTCGCATCCCGTCTCCCGTCTGCCAAAGTTGTACGGCGCGCAGGTCATGCCGTCTTCGACCTGTCCTCAATCGCAAAATCCTCGACGTAGCCATGCTACGCCTGCGGTTTTGCTCAATCGTCCCGGCCAAATCCGACATAAATCCGGGCGCGATCCATCGGAACGTTATTTACGAACAAGCTCTTAAACAAAAAAGGCGCGTTCACCCGGATACGGTGAGTCGGCGCCTTTGCCTTGAAAATACATTCTTGATTAAGTATGCACACCATTGTGCGTTTGACTCACTCCTAAAGCACGAGGCATGCCACAAATTTGTTTTTTAAAAAAACATAGTCATATCAAATAATTAGTCGACGAAGACACCATAAGGAAATAAAAAAGAGGGTCTAATACAAAGAAAGACCCTCTTTTATGATTAAAACTTAGGCAGCACAAGCTAAATAATCATACACATGAAACCGTCACGCCTTATACCAAATGGCGTTCAATTCATTGTCATTTCGAGCTCCAGCGAGAAATCTTGAATACGTTTATCAAATCGTTTTACATGATATGATTTGAAATTGTTTGTTTGCAACTCGGTATTAATTGAGCATGGCCGAGGCATGCAGCTTGCGCAGCTCATTGTCGTTGAGGGGCCTTTTTGTTTTCTGGGCGACGTTCCTGACCCGTTCTATCAGGATTGCGGCATCCTTTCTGGACACGGATATGCCGATTTCCCTGTAGCGCTCGATCAGCCCGGTTGTACCCGAGTGCTTGCCCAGTACCAGATATCTCCTGAGGCCGACTTCCGCGGGATCGAAAATCTCATAGTTTATAGGGTTTTTGATAACGCCGTCCGCGTGAAGTCCCGATTCATGGGAAAAGACCTTCTCCCCGACCACGGGCTTCCAGGCAGGCACGGGCCTCTGCGATGCCTTGCCGACAAAGCGCGATATTTCCCTAAACCGGTGCGTATCAATGCCGGTGTCCGTCCCGCTGGCGATCTTCAGCCCCATCACGACTTCTTCGAGGGCAGCGTTGCCGGCACGCTCTCCCAATCCGTTAACCGTGGTATTGACGAAGCGGGCGCCGGCCCTGATTCCGGCAATAGCATTGGCGGTCGCCATACCCAGGTCGTTGTGGGTATGCACCTCGATATCGAGCGAAGGAACGGCAACCCGCAAGGCACGGATTTTGTCGTACATGGCGAATGGATCCAGTATCCCCAGCGTGTCGCAGAAACGGAAGCGGTCGCCGCCCAGCTGGACGGTCATCTCCATGAGCTCGGCCAGAAAATCGATATCCGCGCGGCTTGAGTCCTCCCCGCCCACTGAAACATAGAGATCATGGCTTTTGGCGAAATCGAGGGCCGTTTTAAGCTGCTCTTTCACCGCTTCACGGTCCTTGCGGATTTTGTGGCGGATCATGGTGTCGGAAACCGGCAGCGAGATGTCGACCGCCGCGACGCCGCATTCAATGCTCGCCCTGATGTCGGGGATGACCGCCCGGTTCCACGTGATCAGGCGCGCGCCCAGCCCCAGGTCCGCCATTGCCCGGATCGTTTCCTGCTCTTCTTTGCCCATTGCCGGTATGCCGCATTCGAGTTCCCGCACCCCTATGGAATCCAGCATGCGGGCAATCGTCAGCTTTTCCGCGCGGCTGAAAACTACCCCCGCGGTCTGCTCTCCGTCGCGCAAAGTTGTATCGTCTATTATTACATCGTTCGGCGAAATATTTTCCATGATCTTCCCCTTTCCCCTGAAACGAAAAAACCCCGGATCATTGCGATCACGGGGCTTCTTTGCCTATTATTTCATATCAAACTGCATTCATTGTGCCAAAACCTGAAAATGCTTGTCAACAGGTTGTTTTCGATAATCTCGATAAATTCCGGGAGACTTTATCATTTTATTCAGGCCACGTGCTTCAGCAAAGCAAGAGATGTCCGCACAATTTTAGTGCAATTTCTACTGCATGCGGATTCCCGCTATTTCGAGGAAGTTGTCAAGTATCCGGAGAGAATTGTTCAGATAGGAAGCCCGAACGTTTCTGAACCCTGCCAATATCAGGTCGGGTTCCGGACCGCCGGCGAAATCGCGGCACCATGCCTCGACAATACTTTCGTTGACCTCGGGATGGAATTGCAGTCCGTAGGCGTTTCGACCGCAGCGGAAGGCCTGGATGGGGCATGCGTCGGAACATGCCAGGGGAATCGCTCCTTCGGGGAGGGCAAAGCTGTCATGGTGCCACTGGAAAGTGTCGAAATGCGCGGGAACCGACCGGAACAGCACATCTTCGAGTCCTTTCATCGACAGGTTGACCCTGCGCACTCCGATTTCCTCGTACAGATTGGAGGTTACCCTGGCCCCGGCGACGTCCGCCAGAAGCTGACCCCCGAGACATATGCCGAGAAAGGGCTTCCAGACGTTGAGCGCGGCCCGGATATAATCTTTAACCTTCAACAGGAACGGATGCACACCGGTATCGTTGACACCCATGGAGCCGCCAAGGACAATAACAGCCGCGGCCTCGTCGAGGCGAGGGATGTCCTCGCCGGCAAACGGCCTGGCAATCCTGAAGGCAATGCCCGTCTCGGCAAGCCGGTCGGCATAAGTTCCCGGCGGCACCTCGGGGTCGTTCTGTATAAACAGGATATTATCCATATTCCCTTATCCCATGCTTCCCATGCTTCCGAGAGCATAGATTTTATCGGGGCAGTAAAGAGGCTCGGCACCGAAATACATAAGGCTGGTCCTCCCCGCCACCCTGAATCCCCTCGAAGCGAGAAGCGATCCGGCTGCGCCGTTCCGCTCCGGGACGTCGAGCACCACTTCGAGGCCGCGTTCGAGCCTGGCAAGGGCCGCATCCAGTAGCAGCGCGGCATCACTCTCCACGGCGCACCCCCACGGCCCCGCCTGCATGAATCCGCCGCAGCCCTGAAGCACCAGGAACGCCCCCTCCGTCCCGAACATTTCTCCGCGCCCGTGGGTGACCTCAATGAGGGATTTCCTCGTTTCACCCCACCCCAGAGCATCAAGTTCAACGGCCATTTCCAGGGAAATATAGCGGAGGTTTCCGTTGACTCCTCCGGTTCCGTTTCCCTTCCAGCGCCTTACGGCATCGATCTCGACAAAACCGAGCCGCTCGTAAATCGGCTTGCCCTGCCCGGAAGCTGTCAACCAGACGGTTTCCGCTCCGGCCCTGAACAGGGCATTCATCGATTTTTCCATCAGGCTCGAGCCGATTCCCCTGCCCCGCATCCTTTCGGCGACGACAAGATTGCCGATCCACCCGCTTTTATCATATTTTATCGAGGTCACAAAAGCAACAGGCCGGTTTCCCATCCTGCACGAGAAACAGCCTTCCGGAAAGGTCTCGAGAAGGAATTCCAGCTCCCATTCCGAACTTATCCAGCCTTCGGCGGCGGCAAATTCGAGGAAAAGCGGGATACAGCCGTGAGTAAAGTGCTCGATAATCATGATAAAAACCCAGCTCTGCCCCGGTTGCGAAATAGTGGGAAGTTTTTATCGCCCATTAGGGACGCCCGAATATATCCGGGGGATTCATCCCCCGGATAATATACCCGAATTTCCCCATGTCACGGAAGAAACGTACAGGGATTTCCGTCCAATCGACCGGGGAATGAATTCCCCGGCTATCCACCTTCTGTCCCCATGGGAAGTAAGCCAATGTATTCTGTTTACAAATGAGCATGTGAACGGCTTGTTTATTTGGGAACTTCGCACCCGACTTCGGCGAACTTCACGTCCTGACCGATGAGCCCCACCGCGTCGGCCCGGCATTGCCTGCAATGCCTGAACTGGCCGATAATCTTTTCGTTATTCTTCCGCACTTCGTCCAGCTTTATCTCCGACGGCGGCTCGACGTGAGCGAAATCGGCCTGTGGAATAAGGGGCATGATATTCATGACCGACGCCCCCAGTTTTTTGACTGCATTGCTTATGAGCGGCACCTGATCTTCGTTGACACCCGGGATGAAAACGGTGTTGACCTTTACGGTAATTCCGTACTTTACCGCTTTTCTGATCCCTTTAAGCTGATTGGTTACCAGTATGTCGGCGGCATCTCTCCCCCGGTAGAGTCTGTCCCGGTAGACTATGTGGGAATATATCCGGGCGCCCACATCGGGGTCAAGGCTGTTCAGGGTAACCGTCAGGCTGCACAAATTAAGTTCATCCAGGATGTCAATCTTCTCCGGCAGCAGCAAACCGTTGGTGCTCATGCATTTGACCAGGTGGGGAAATTCCTTGTCGATCAGGCCGAAAGTCTCGAACGTTTCATCGTTGGCCAGAGGGTCGCCGGGGCCGGCGATGCCAATTACCTTGATAACCGGACCGAGTATTTCGCTTGCCATAACCTCGCGGACCTTTCCTATCGCCTCTGCCGGGGTAAGAAGCCTGCTGGTCACTCCCGGGCGCGACTCGTTGGCGCAATCGTGCCTGCGCGTGCAGTAGCCGCACTTTATATTGCATTTCGGCGCAACGGCCAGGTGCATACGGCCGTTTTTATGATGATTTCCCCCGAAGCACGGGTGACCCTGAATATTTTTCTGTCTGCACGTATTTGCCATGTCATTTCTCCTTCCGCGGGGCGGAGGGAATATCTCCCTTGGTCCCAAAACGGCAAAAGCCCGGAAGAGATATCTCTGCCGGGCTTCTTTGCCTGCCATTGAATTTTCAGCGTTGAAACTTGTTCTCCCTATGGCATTAACCGTGCCAGTTCTCGGCAACGACCAATATTATGCATAAATTCAACATATTATAACTATTCACTGAAGCAATGCAGCAATTTTGGCCTTGCTCACCTTGTCTATTTTTTCAGCAAATCAAAGCTGTTAAAAGCGCAAAAAAAAACCATTTAAAACGCAAAGACGCAGAGAGCGCAAAGAAAGACAAACCGATGCATGTTCACTGTGCAGATTGGTTTTCAAACTATTCCTAACTTCTCAACTATTTGATATTTTTACCAAAAGCTTCGCGTCTTCGCGTCCTTGCGTTTAAAAAACAGATTTTTGGTTTAATCGAAAACCAATCCACAATGCTGACATCTACAAGCCTTCACAACATAAGCGGAACGGAGTGTTTATTGCAGGAGTGACGGGCATGTCCATAACCATCGATATACAGGATGTCCGGCAACGCGCAGAGGCGGCTTTTATTGGCCTTGCCCTGGGCGACGCTTTGGGCGCGACCCTCGAGTTCATGACCCCCGGAGAGATAAGCGCCCGATACGGCTGCCTGAAAGAAATCATGGGAGGCGGATGGCTGAACCTGAAGGCGGGACAGGTGACGGACGATACGCAGATGTCCCTCTGCATCGCAGCGGCTCTGGACGCCGCGAACGGCTGGTCGCTGGAGACAATCGCGCAGAATTTTTCCGCATGGCTGAAGTCGAAACCGGTCGATATAGGCGATACCTGCCGGCGCGGCATCAGGAACTTCATGTTGAAAGGAATGCTGGAATCGCCATTTAACCAGTGGGACGCCGGCAATGGCGCCTGCATGAGGATGCTTCCCGTTGCTCTTTTCACACTGGGAGACGAGCGGCTGCTCAAAAAATATGCAATTGCCCAGGGACACCTGACCCACAATCACCCGCTTTCGGACGCCGCCTGCATTTGTCTTGGCAGGCTCCTGCATATGGCGGTGTTCGGTCGCTCGAAGACGACCCTCAGAGAGGAGGTGGAAAGGATGCTGGCCGACAACGAAAATTTCCGTTTCGAACCCTACCGGGGACTGTCCACCGCATACGTGGTGGATACGATGCAGACCGTTTTCCATTATTTCTTCAAAACGAGAGATTTCGAGGAATGCCTCGTCAAAACGGTCAACCAGGGAGGGGACGCCGATACCACCGGAGCCATAGCCGGCATGCTGGCGGGGGCATACTACGGCCTTGAGAGCATACCGAAACGCTGGCTGAAAAAAATGGACAAAACCCTGCTGAATGAGATTTCCCGTCTGTCCGCCCGGCTGGTCGATCTTTCGCCCTTGCACAAGCCGGAATAAACCACGGAATTCTTCCCCGCTTTTCCGCTTCGCAGTTGCCTTTATATCGTCAAATCCTGACCCGTATCGGCAATATAACCGTAGTGAGCCCTTTCCACTGGAGCCTGCGCTGTATGGCGAATGCGGTCTCATTGTGCAGCATCTTGTGGTAGAATTTCTCCAGCCTGAACGTCAACTGGCCGGTAAATACGGTCGCCCTCGGATACACCTCGGCCAACTGCTGACAAAGTTCCGTCGCGCCCTCCACCACGTCGGTCCCCACGGCCATCCGGTAATCGGCGGCAATCCCAAGCCGGCGGGCCAGGTCCACGTATCTTTCAAGCCCGTATTTTATCGAGCCCTCCAGCGCCTGCATCTCCTCCGCCCCCTTGAACGAGCCCGAATCGATAACCGCTATGGAGACGAAAATGATGTTTTTGTATGTCTTCGGGAAGGTGGTAAGAATTGAGAGAAGCGTATGAACCCCGAATCCGCTGTAACCCGAGACAAGCTGGATGGCGGTCGGCTCGTTCCTTTTGACGGGCGAGTCGTTCACCGGCCCGTGGATCGGGAAATCCAGAAGCGTCTCGTCGAGCTGTGCAATCCCGGCGCGAACCTTGACATAGTGACTTTTGATAACGTAGCAAAGGCCGATTACCACCGAAGTAATTAAAAGGGTAAGCCAACCGCCTTCGGTGAATTTCTCGATCGTAGTGATAACCAGGATCGTGGCGCAAAGGACGAGCCCCACCAGATGCACGCTGAGATGACGCTTCCACTGCGGATCTTCGTTGCGGCGAATTATAAAGAAGCGGGACATACCCAGCTGCGAGAGCGAAAAGGTTATGAAAACATTGATCGAGTACATAACCACCAGCGCATCGACAGAGCCGCGGGTATACAGGAGAAGGCCCATGGAAGCGGCTCCCATGAGGACTACCCCGTTGCGCATGGTGAGGCGTTCCGAAAGGGCGGCGAAACGATGGGGGAACCAGGAGTCGACCGCCATGTTGGCCATGACCCGCGGCCCGTCCACGAAGCCCGTCTGCGCGGCGACCAGAAGAAGCGCCCCTTCGGAGAAGATGGTAATGAAAGCGATCCATTTGCCCATGGGCCAGCCATGGAAAAGGGAATCGGCCAGTACCGAGTTGAGTGTCTTGCCCTCGACCGGTTTCAGGGCAATGAGAAGATAGCAGAGAAGCAGTATTGAGGCCGTAAAGGCAAGAGAGGTTGCCATGTAGACCATGGTCCGCTTGCCGGTCTGCACCCGCGGTTCGCGCATGATCTGCAGACCGTTGGAAACCGCCTCGATCCCGGTATAGGTGCCACCTCCCAGCGAGTATGCGCGCAGGAAGAGCAGCATCATGCCCATGACGCCAAGGGTCGAGACATCATGATGGATCCCGGCGCCGAAGTCGCGCGCCACCGGGACGAACCTGTCGCTGTGGGCGAATACTCCGTAGAGGAGCATGACGAGATGGGTCGCGACAAAGGTCATAAAGATCGGCGCCAGAACCGTAACCGACTCCTTCACCCCCCTAATGTTGAGGACTATGAGGACAATGATCAGGAAACCGGCGGAAGGAACCTTCAGGTAGTGCCAGTGGAGGGGAAGGTAACTGAAAATAGCATCCACACCGGAAGCTATGGAGATGGTGATGGTCATAATATAGTCCACCAGCAGCGCACTTCCGGAAACAACGCCCGCCTTTTCTCCCAGAAGGTGTGTTGCGACGATATAACCGCCGCCGCCATGGGGAAAATGCTCGATGATGCGAGAATAGGCATAGGAGATGATGGTGACCGTCATGGCCATGAAAACGGCGAGAAGGAGCGCCAGGTAAGTGTGGGAACCGAGCGCGCGGAAAGCCTCTTCCGGACCGTAGGCCGAAGATGACAGGCCGTCCGCGCCGAGTCCGACCCAGGCCAGGACCGGAATCAGGGCCATCTTGTGAAAGAGGTGCTTGTCCTGCAGACTCTTTGGTGCGCCAAAAATAGCATGGGTAAGTTTCTTGAACCAAACGCCGCCTTCTTGATAATCATTTGTGGGCATCAATATCTCCGGATTTCAGATGGTTTATGCGCAGATATATGAACCGCACATAAACTTATTATGAAATCATATTGGGCATTAAGATTGTATTAAAATGTTGTGGGAAAGCATTAAGATTGTATTAAGACGGGGGAATGGGGGATTGCCTTCAAACAGTCATGTCCTCGTAAATCCGCATAAATCATGGTTTTACATCTCCAACCTGGTCACGACTCCTGGAGCTTGGCGGCGCATGATAAGCCGGAAGTTAGACATGGACGGTAATTGAGCTGGCATGGCTTGACATAAAAAAAGCCGATTAGCACTAATCTTCCGCTACATATATTCCTCCCCCTTCAAGGGGGAGGCTAGGAGGGGGATGGGGGTGCTTTGATGCCGAGAAACCCATCCCCACCCCGACCCTCCCCTTGAAGG
>DASRZQ010000181.1:0-11741 GCA_035686205.1 Geobacteraceae bacterium | reverse complement strand
TAAAGGTGTAGACCTGACACCCAGCTTACCTCGATTTTCCGCTAGGATTTCACCCCCAATTCCTCCAAAATCTCCTTCATGTGATCGATGTGAAAAACCAGGTGATATTCGGACAATGCCTCGATCCATCCCGCCAGAGTGGTATGTTCGCCCAGCGGAGTTCCCTTGAGTATCGGAATGTGTACTTTCCGGTCAAGCTGTTCCGAGGTCAGGCCTTCCACCAGTTCGGCCAGACGGCCGTATTCCGATTCAAATTCCGCGAGCAGCCCTGCCATGGTCATTGAGGTTCGTTTACCGGTAAAAAACGGATTGTCGACCTCGATGTCCAGACGGGGATTATCCTGATCCAGAATAGCCCGGAAAGACGGCATGAACCCCGACCCTTCGGGACCGCAGAGATGGGACACTACCTGCTTCGGGGACCACCTGTCACCAGGAGCGCGACTTGCGGTTTCCTCGTCGAGTCCCTCGCAGAGTTTCCTGAACTCCCCGGAATGCCGGCGAATACCCCGCGCCAATTGTGCACCTTCCGGAATCGTCATTTGATTCATCCCCTTTCAACTCGAAATGATGCGGTTGGAAAGTGTCTTTAAATAAGTACTTGTTTTCATAAATTTGATGTCATCTCGACCAAAGGGAGAGATCTTAATGCATGCAGACGAACCTTCTGGATTTCTTTCTGTTTTCGAAATGACAACATTTCCGCTGGAATATCGATACGTCAACGAATTTATGAACGGCTGTAATCAGTATAACACGCCGGTTGAGATTCCGGGGCCGGTTGGAAATGACCTTGCGGACTAACCGCAGTAAATATCTCTGCCATGCGACACCAAAGCTGCTTGAAAACAATCCTAAAGCACCTTGAGCACTATCTTGCCGCGCGTATGACCCATCTGGTTCAGTTGATGGGCGCGCCGGGCATCGGCAAGGGGCAGGACCGTATCCACAACTGCCCTCAGCTTGCCGGCATCGACCAGTTCTGCGATCTCCGTCAGCTCCGCCGCGTTCGGCTGCATGAAAACGAACTCCTGGCGCACACCGTACTCTGCGGCCGTCTCCGCGGAAGGCGGCCTCAGGATGGAGACCAGTATCCCGCCGGGCTTCAGCACCTTCCAGGAACGGTCCTGCGTGTCCCCTCCAATGGTATCGAACACCACGTCAACGTAACGAACCGCTTCCTCAAAGAGTACGGTCCGGTAATCGATTACTTCGTCGGCCCCCAGGGCACGCAGGTAGTCGTGATTACGCGCCGATGCGGTGCCGATCACTTGTGCGCCCTTCCATTTCGCCAGTTGCACGGCGAAGCTTCCTACCCCGCCCGCGGCGGCGTGAATCAGTATCCTCTGCCCTTCCGACAGACCGGCGGCATCGAACAGGGCCTGCCAGGCAGTGGTGGCGGCAAGGGGAATGGCGGCGGCGTGCAGGTGATCAAGGGATTTCGGCTTGAGGGCGACCTCCGTCTCCCTGACGACTATAATTTCCGCATAGGTACCGTCGCGCATGATATCCGGGCGACTGAAGACCTCGTCTCCCGCCCTGAAGCGGGTTACGCCGGGGCCCGTTTCAATCACGGTTCCGGACAAGTCCCACCCGATGATCAGCGGCAGCTTGTGCTGGAGTACGTCCTTCAGGTATCCCTCGCGGATCTTCCAGTCTACCGGATTAACCGCCGTGGCGTGGACCCGGATCAGCACCTCGCCGTTTCCGGGCCGCGGGCACGGCGCCGTTTCGAAGACAAGGGCATCCGGCCCCCCGTATCTGTGAATGCGTACTGCTTTCATGGTTTCCATCATGACACCTCCTGCAGGTGAATGGCCCCCGCTTCCCGCGTCATATTGAGCGCCTCCCGGCACGAATTTTCGCGAAACTATTATATTATAACACGGAAGTGCAGAGGCCGAATCAGACAGGGGTAACTGAGAGGATTGTTAAATGACTGCTGGCAAGCAAGGCAGGGAATGTTGCGTTTCACGAAAAAGGTCAATTCGCCACAACAGTGTTGACCAGGGTCCCAATCCCTTCGATTTCGGTTTCCAGCGTTTGTCCGGCCCGAAGAAAAACCGGAGGATTTCGCTTGAAGCCGACCCCCTCCGGGGTGCCGGTCAGGATCACCGTTCCGGGCAGGAGCGTCATACACCGGGACAGGAAGGATACAATCCGCCGGCAGGGGAAAATCATGTCGGATGTGTTGGACGATTGCAGCACCTGCCCGTCCAGCCTGCAGGCAATGTCCAGGTTATCGCCGTCCAGGTCCGTCTCGATGGCGGGGCCGAGCGGGCAGAAGGTATCGTAGCTCTTCGCCCGCGCCCATTGGCCGTCCGAGAACTGAACGGCCCTGTTGGTCACATCGTTCGCGATCGTATAACCCAGGATGAAATCGGGGGCTTCACGCTCGGTAATGTCTTTTGCCCGTTTGCCGATAACTATGGCCAGTTCCGCCTCGTAATCGATCCGGTCGGGGTCGCATGCCGGCAGGACGACGGGGTCGCCCGGCCCGCAAAGGGATGTTGTCGTCTTGAAGAAAATCAGCGGCTCCGTTGGCAGGGTGAGGCCTGTCTCTTCGGCGTGCTTCCGGTAATTCAGGCCAAGACAGATAATATTGGGAGGGACAACCGGTGGAAGAAGCTTCACGTCGCCCGGTTCCAGGACGGCCGATTGCCGTGTCATGCGGGTAAAGGGATCGCCTTCGCACGGGGCAAGTTTCTTTCCCTCGACTATCCCGTAGCATATCCGTCCCTTGAATTCATATCTGATAATCCTCATTTAAACCTCTCCGGAAAAAATGCCGACCGCTCTTCATGCCGTCACCCGTCAGGGCAAGCAGCGGATATTCAGGATATATCACCTTTATCTTCCGGCCCGCAGCCGCTTCCGGACGCCTTTTCACCTTCATCACCGGGGCCGTGCAGCCGGACGGGCACGCCGCCCCGGATGCGCATGTTGAGCATTTCCACCGCCACCGAGAAGGCCATGGCGAAATAAATGTAACCCTTGGGAATATGCATCTCAAGACCATCGCCGATCAGCGCCACTCCGATCAGGATCAGGAAGCTCAGAGCCAGCATCTTTATGGTCGGATGACGGTCGACGAAAGCGGAAACCTTTCCCGAGAAGACCATCATGAACCCGACGGCAAGAATGATCGCGGTGACCATGACCCACAACTGGTTTGCCATGCCGATGGCGGTTATAATCGAATCCAGGGAGAAGACGATGTCGAGAAGCATGATCTGAACAATCAGCGCCGTGAAAGAAGAAACGGCGCGCGCGGACGAATGCCCCTCCGCCCCTTCCAGTTTCTCGTGGATCTCCATGGTGCTCTTGCCGAGGAGGAACAGTCCCCCCACGATGAGGATGAGGTCACGGCCGGAAATCTTGTTGCCCAGAACCGCAAACAGGGGTGCGGTCAGCTTCATCATCCAGGTGAGGGAGAGGAGAAGTGCAATGCGGGAAATCATGGCGAAGCCGAGTCCGACGACGCGCGCCCTTGCCTGCTTCTTGCGGGGCAGCTTCCCCGCCAGGATAGAAATGAAGATGATGTTGTCGATGCCGAGCACGATCTCCAGCGCCGTAAGTGTGGCAAGCGCCACCAGAGACTCGGGATTCAGAATAATGTCCATGCGGCCTCCAGCCCACCGATCTTTGAATTAATTGTTCACGAAGAACGGTGGTTGTCAATGACAACAACCTGAGTATACCCATTCATAAATTCGATGACATATCAATATTTCGGCGGAAGTGTTGTCATTTCGCACAAAGAGAGAAATCTTGCTGGTTTTGTCATATGCATTAAGATCTCTCCTTTGGTCGAGATGACATCAAATTTATGACATCATGTACTAAGCGGACCGGGTTGAAAAATTGATTGACAGGACAATCCCAATATTGCTAATTTACTGGTATAATTACGTAAAATTATTTGATTTGTAATGACAAATCATCCACCCGGAGGAATTCGGAAAGATATCAAAAATCGAATGACCATGCAGGATTTTTCGCTGGGGGAGTTTTAGGCTGAGAGTCCGTTCGAGGGAACGGGCGACCCTTTGAACCTGATCCGGATAATGCCGGCGGAGGGAAGCGTACGAAGAATTCATCATTTTCTTTGGGGCCGCTTCGCGGCCTTTTTTGTTGCCCCGCGTCATCCCCGCGTGATTAAAAACCGGATAATGTCAAAAGTTCTATGAAAAACTGCGGTGCCAAAAAAGACCGCAATCACTCCCCTCTTAAGATAAGAGGGGGCCGGGGGGAGTTATGAAGCAGCGGAATAACCCCTCCCGCTTGCGCGCCGAAGCGCTTCAGCGTGCAGGCCTGGCCTCCCCTTAAACTAAGGGGAGGGGAGAATCGTCCCGGGAGAGGTATATGGAAATTACCGTAAATGGAGAAAAGAAATCCGTCAGCCCGATGTCCGTTCTGCAATTTCTCGAATCGGTCGGAATTGATCACCGCCGGGTCGCTGTCGAGTACAACCTGGACATATTGCCCAAGGACACCTACGAAAAGACCATCCTCAAAGAGGGCGACCACCTGGAAATCGTGCATTTCGTCGGGGGAGGATGATTCCGGTATCCGTGAACCGTGACCGTGATTCGTGCCCGTCTCGGTTTTTCATTTCGAATGATTTATTACGGACACGGACCACGAACACGGTCCACGTCATAACGAAAGGAGATCAAGACTTATGTTTGATACAGCGGATAAACTAGTAATAGCAGGCCGGGAATTCGGTTCCAGGCTGATGATCGGCACCGGCAAATACGCCAGCTTCCAGCAGATGGCCAAAGCAATCGAGGCATCCGGTGCGGAAATCGTAACGGTGGCGGTTCGCAGGGTCAACATTTCCGATCGGGACAAGGAGTCTCTTCTCGACTACATAGATTTGGGAAAATACACCCTGCTGCCGAACACTGCGGGATGCTACACCGCCGACGACGCCGTGCGCACCTGCCGCCTGGCCCGCGAAGCAGGTCTTTCCGACTTCGTCAAGCTGGAGGTGCTCGGCGATGAAAAGACCCTGTTTCCCGACAACGAAGAACTTCTGAAGGCCGCGCAAATCCTCGTCAAGGACGGCTTTACCGTCCTTCCCTACACCAGCGACGATCCGATCCTGTGCAGGAAGCTGGAGGACATAGGCTGCGCGGCCGTCATGCCCCTGGGAGCGCCCATCGGCAGCGGCCTCGGGATCAGAAACCCGTACAATATCCGCATTATCATGGAAACGGTCAAAGTGCCGGTCATCGTCGACGCCGGGGTCGGCACCGCTTCCGACGCCGCCATAGCCATGGAGCTCGGTTGCGACGGAGTGCTGATGAACACCGGCATAGCAGGTGCCGGCGACCCGATCGCCATGGCCGAAGCAATGAAACTGGCGGTCATCGCCGGACGCCTGGCATACAAGGCAGGACGCATTCCCAAAAAGCTCTACGCCACGGCATCGAGTCCAGTTGAGGGTATGATCGGGTAAAGCTTAAAAGACACTCGGGAATGAATCGGAAAAAGTTTTGGTACGGGGGAAAAATAGCCCCTCCCACCCTCCCCTTATCTAAGGAGAGGAGAACATTTTACTATTAAAGTTCAGGACATTCCCCCCTCTTAAGATAAGAGGGGGTTGGGGGGAGTTATGAAGGCAGGTAAACGAATCCGCAATGATTGATTTCGACCTTTACCTCATTACCGACAGAAAACAGGCCCGGAACGGGCGCCTTTCCGAAGTAATCGAGGCCGCGCTCAGGGGCGGCGTGAAAGCAGTCCAGCTGCGGGAGAAGGACCTGTCGGGCCGTTCCCTGTTCGACGCGGCCCTGGGCATGAGGGAGCTGACTTCCCGCTATGGCGCGAAACTGATCATCAACGACAGGGTCGACATCGCCCTGGCGGTGGACGCGGACGGAGTGCACCTGGGCGGCGAAAGCATTCCCGCCCGTGCGGCAAGGAAAGTACTCGGCGGGAGCAGGCTGGTCGGCGTTTCCTGCCACGACCGCACCGGAGCGTTTGCCGCCCGTGATGGCGGTGCCGATTTCATCACCTTCGGACCGGTTTATTTCACTCCGTCCAAGGCCCGTTACGGAAGCCCGGTCGGTGTCGCGGCTCTGCGGGAAACCGCGGAAGCCGTCGGCATCCCGGTTTTCGCTCTCGGCGGGATAAAAAGGGAAAACGTCCGGGAGGTTATTGCCGCCGGAGCGCGCGGCATTGCCCTTATCTCCGCGATCATCGCCGCCGATGATCCGGAGAAGGAAACGAAAGAGCTCTTGTCGCTTCTTTCTTCAGCAAAGACGGTTTGTAATGTCTGACGAATTCATCCACAAGGATCTGCGCATCCATTCCTACGGTTCTTACCTCCGCCGCCGCTTCCGCTGCCGTGTCAGCAAGGTGAACGTCGACGGAGGCTTTACCTGCCCTAACAGGGACGGGACCACAGGCGCCGGCGGCTGCATCTTCTGCAACAACACTTCGTTTTCACCGAAGGGGACACGTGACACAATCCCGGTGAGGCGTCAGATGGAAGAAGGAATCGCATACCATCTCAGGCGGCTCGGCAGCGAGAAATTCATCATTTATTTCCAGAAACACACGAACACCTACGGCACCGTGGAAAGGCTACGCGACCTGTACCTGTCCGTCCTCGACCATCCCGACGTGCTCGGCATATCCGTAGGCACCAGGCCGGACTGCCTGGCGGACGAAGTCATAGACCTGCTGGAGGAACTGGCCCGGAGCCGCTACGTCTGCCTGGAGCTCGGCCTGCAGTCGATGAACGATGATATCCTGCGCCGCATCAACCGCGGTCACGGCCTGGCGGAATACCTGCGGGCGGTGGACAGGGTTTCCGGCAGGGGAATAGAGCTCTGCACACACCTGATCTACGGCTTTCCCGGTGAAACCAGGGAGGGCTTCCTGAAGGTGGCCGACCTGATCGCCTCCCTTCCCGTCGATTCCCTGAAGATTCACCAGCTCCATGCGGTCGAGGGGACCAGGCTCGCGGAGATGTACCGGAGCGGCGAATTCGTTCCCCTCACCCACGCGGAATATGTCGGCGGCGTCTGCGATTTTCTGGAACGGATACCGTCCCGCATCACCATCCAGCGGCTTTACGGCTCGGCTCCGCTTGCCATCCGGGTGGCGCCGGCCTGGGGGCTGAAAAACAACCAGATGTGGTATTCCGTGGTCAATGAGCTGAAAAGGCGCGGGACATGGCAGGGATACAGGACCGGCGAGATCATGAGAGAATCCGGACGGGGCGAGTCATGCCGCTGACCGCGTGCGCGCCCTCCCCGCCGGAAATATTCATTTTACTATTCAAACGGTTTCAGCAGGATCCTGAAAATCCTGTAAGGCGGCATGCGTTTGTCGCCCCCCTGGTTAAAACGGGGCATCAGGTTTATCTGCGAAGCCGTAAAATACAGGTAATTGTCCGGGCTGATAGAAATGCTGTCCGGCCACTGGATAAGGTCGTTTTCGGCGATCCGGATGAGGGAGCCGTCGTAAACCCGGTAACGTTTGATGGCGTTGTCTTCCAGGGAAGTAACGTAGAGGTTGTAGTCCCGGTCCATCTCCATTCCGTCGACAGGCCCGGTTTCACCGAGCTTTTCCACGTGTCCCGCCAGTTCGGCCGGCAGCAGGGTCGCGTCTCTGAGGTATTTCGTGTCTATCCGGTACAAAGTTGTCGCGGTCAATGCATGGTAGTACAGGAATTTTCTGTCCGGGTCCAGGGCAATGCCGTCAGCGTTTATCCGCGGGGCTTTGCCGTCCTCTCCCACCAATTCCTTTCCGTCAACCTTCAAAACAAAACCGGGTTCGGCCTTGGTGGAAGGATGGTCGGACAGGAGCCTCCTGGCCAGCCCCGATTCCAGGTCAACAACCACGATGGCGCCAGTTCCGGAATCCGTAATGTAGGCTGTTTCGACAAGCGTGTCGACCCGCACGTCGTTGAGATAGCTGTCGCGAGGAGCGGCTGTCTCGTCGAAGGAGATTACCTGGACAACCTTGTTCGTGGTCATATCCACCTTGACCAGCTTCGCGCCGCCCTTGATTACCCCCTTGAATCCCGGAGAGGCCGGATCCAGTATCCAGAGGAAGCCTTTGTTATCCGCATAAACGCTCTGCACGCAGACGAAATGTCTGCCTGCATCCGCGGCCCCGCCATCCCAATGGTTCCATTCCTCGTCGGGATAGGGTCGAAGAGAGCCGTCCGACATCAGCTCGGCCACGGACCAGCGGGGGTTGCCTGCCCAGCGGGGGAAGTTGACGAAAATCCTGCCCTGGCCCGACATGGTTATGCCGGTCAGCTGGTCGGGGACTCCCGCCACTTCCATAAGCGCGCCGCGCACCGACACTTCGGAGGCGGCGCCCATGGTCATCGGGCGGACCTGGCACCCGCAAAGCGCCGCAATAACTCCGCCTGCAACTAAAAACGTCATTGTTATCCCGCATAAAGATCTTTTCATTACTCCCCCTTGTGCAAAAAAAAATCATTCCATAACAGCTTCGTCATGGAACGGGAAACCGGAAGAGATCGAATACCGGTATTTTAAAAATAATCGCAATAAGACAATTAAACGTTCAAAAAGCACCTGGACACGGATAAGATGCTTACTACAGATCCCTGAGGTTGCTGAATTCCCCCCAGGCAAGAAAGTTTCTCGGCGACTCTACAAAATCGTAAATATGTTCCATAATTTTCAGGTGATGTCTCTCTTCTTCGGCAATACGCAGCAACAGCTCTTTCACGTGCGGACTCTTTTCCCTGTTCGCCATGTCCTCGTAAAGCCGGATGTATTCCTCTTCCGTCTTAATCGAGTGCAGGTACGCGTCCGGGTCGCTTCTGAGGATGCCTGACATGTCTTTTTTATCCAGAAGCTTTTGAAACGCGCTTTTCGCCCGTCCCATGATCCTTGAATCGGCCTGCGCCGGGTCTTCGCCGTCCTTCATCGACTGAAATATATTCCGGTGCTGCAGCTCTTCCTCCGCCAGCAGCGAAAAAATCATCTTCAATTCGGGGTCGTCGGCTTCCGCCGCCAGTTTTTCATAGAATTTTCCGCCGTCATCTTCCATTTTTATGGCAAAATCAAAGACATTCATAATTTCCTCCGGTGGTTCTGGAAAGGTTACTGACCTGTTAATTAACATTATAGCAGAGTTTGTGACCGGATTTGTCGTGCGGTGGAAAATTATGTCGTCGGCCGGGCAGTCTTTTTCGAGGCCTCTGTAAAATTGGAATCCTGAATTATGATGCCAAGGCGAAAAACCATTTAAAAACGGGTCAAAATTCGCTCTTTGAAAAAATTTCTATTTACTATAAGTAAAAATGTTTATTTTTATTGAAAACAATTCAAATTAGTAGTATAGAAAAAGCAACTAACCTCCTTGTTATGTGCCCCGAAGCTGAGGGGCGGCGAACCCCATATTCGCCGCCGGTTTCGGGGTTTTTTTTGACCTGCCGGCCCCTTGACCTGGAGGACGTGGCAGACGGAGGTTACCATGGTCCATAAAGCCTGAATGTCGCGGTGACAGGAGAACCTGTACCGAGATCAGTCGATTGAAAAAAGCGGGTCCTCCACCTGCTCCCCGCGACAAACCGGGCACCTGCCGGGTTTCGAAAGACGGTCTCTTTTCCTGAATACAAAACCGCATTTCATGCACCGGGCCGGAGTCACCGAAATGCCGGTGCCTTTGCCGTGAAGCATGGCGCGGATATGCTCCAGATGGTCGAATACGTCTTTTTCCGATATGCCGATAGTCGAGGATATTTGCCTGGCCGACATCTCTTGTCGCCGCAGAATTTCCACGATCTCCCGGCGGACCGTATCGTGCTTTTCCGGCGGGATGAAAGGTTTTTTGGGTTTTTTATTCATGGCGTTTCCCGAAAGGCGCCCGACGGCCGCCAGGTCCCTTTCCATCATCGTCCATAATCCTCAGTATCTCCTGCTCTTCACGCACAAGCGCGTTGAAGCGGATCCGGTTATGGTAGCACAGCAGTCCCAGAACGGTGAGACCGGCGGCGAATACCGCCCAGAAATTATCGTCCAGCGCGCCGTCAAGGTGATAGAACCCGTAAAATGCCGCCAGGTATATGACATGGACAATGCCGCCGGAAGGTTCCGCTCCGCGCATCATCTTCGAAAGGACAAGAATGATGGCCGAAAAAGTGTACAAAACCAGCAGTCCGCTGATCATGAGCGCCGACGGCGGCGTGCCGAGCATTGCTTTCATCTTTTCCGGAAGCGACGGAAGGAAGCGGAAATCAATCAACGCCCCTATGCTGACCAGCAGAAACGCCGAAACAGACCACGCTCCCCGCACCGATTTCAGCCTGAAGAAACGGATTTTATCCAGGGACTCCCGGCGCAGGCGCTGCTTTTCGGTGAGTTCGTCCCCGGCTTCAACAAGATGTGGTTCTTTCTGACCGAACCCCATGATTAACGCCCGTTTTTGTCCGCACAGCCGGGAGCGGATTTCCGCTCCTTTTTCATCACACCGGCAATGGTTTTCAGCGACAGCGCAAGTTCTTCCAGTTCACCTTCGAATCCCGGCAATTCGCGGTCCGGAGCGCCGCCGGCCATCTCCTTGCAGTAATCGGTCATTATCCTGACCGGAGTCAGTATGGAACGGCGCAGAAGCGCCGCTGTTCCGCCAACGGTCAGGACCAGGATCAGGAAGGTGAAAACGACCATCCTGCCCCGCATCGTGGCAAGGGCGTCCCGAAGCGGCTTGCGGGAAAGCCCGATGTCGAGCGTGCCGAGCACCTTGTTTCCCGGCGCGTGAAAATGACAGGAGGCGCCGAAACATTCCGGTTCGTTATAGATCGGCGCGGTAATGGCCAGCACCTCTCTGCCCTTCCCGTTGACGAACTGCCGCGCCTGCCGCATGGCACCCAGCTTCGCGACCGGAACCGGGCCCGCGTGACAGCCTATGCAGCCCGCCGTTTTTTTGTCGACCAGACGGTTCACCTCGCCGGCGTCCGATGAAAACTCGATCACGCCCTGCTTGTTGAAAATGCGGACATGCTCCACATCCTGCTGTTCGCCGATATCTTTTATTATATTGCGCAGGGTTTCGCGGTCGGTTGTAAGCATCGAGTAGCGGGTCGCCTTCACGACCACGTTTGCCAGGCTCGTCGCGTGGAGCGTCGCCATGCCGGTCATGTCGGACTTGATTATGGAATAAAGGAGAAGACAGCACACTATCACAAAGCCGGTAACGGCCAGAGTTACGGGGATAATGGCCTTGCCGGCCAGGGTCTTCATCATTGGACTTTTCCTTTCTGAAACCTGAATCCGCGAGCATGGAAGCTGGAATGAGCGCAATGCCGGTGCCAATCGTCGTCAGCGCGGCTTCATGCCGGCTTTTTCGTGTGAACTTCGCCGTAAAAACGCATTCGGATAAAGACTTATTTGTCAAGATACCACATTTTTATGGCGGGATCGTTGTTTTTCCGAATAGGGAAAAAACGGAATGGCCAGAAAAAAAGGAAGGAAAAAAAGGAAGGGTCAGGCGCTTACAATTCACAAAAATCGGTATTGACTCCCAAAAACGAAGTATGAAACATCCTTATCATAGTTCTATTGGCAGTACTGTTTGCGTTCGGAAGGGGAGAAGTATCGGTAGGAGTCGGGGCATCTCCAGCCAGGCATTTTTCTGGCGGTGGAAGCCGTGAATTTCGTGCCGTCCCAGGTCAGCCATAACTTGTGATGGAACCGTGCGCCGTCAAAGGTGAGAACCCTTGCGGTCCGGCCGTATTGTGG
>DASRZQ010000180.1:0-6013 GCA_035686205.1 Geobacteraceae bacterium | reverse complement strand
TTCGCCCGGCCGGCTATGTCGCCGAGGGCGTCTTCCATCAGCCAATCGATCAGATGCTTCTTTTTCTCCGGCGGATAAACGACCTCCGGCTCTCCCTTGATGCCGGCCAATCTGCCTGCTTCAGCAACCGCATCCTGCAGATTTCCCAGCGAATCGACCAGTTTCAGGCGCAAAGCCTGCTCGCCGGAAAATATCCGGCCGTCGGCAATGCGTACGACTTCGGCGGCAGGAATCTTCCTCCCGTCCGACACCGCCTTCACGAACTGGCCTTGCATACTTTCTATCACACCCTGAAGAATGGCCTTGTCTTCTTTTGTCATTGTGCGGACCGGCGAACCGGTGTCCTTGAATCTTCCGCTTTTCAACACGTATGATTTAAGTCCGATTTTGCCCAGCAGGCCCTCTATGTTGGACAGTTTCATCAGCACGCCAATGCTGCCCGTCACAGTTCCGGGGTTGGCGAAAATCCTGCTGGCGGGAGTCGCAATATAGTAGCCTCCCGACGCGGCAACGCTTCCCATTGAGACCACGACCTTCTTTTTCGCCGCCAGTTTCCTGACTTCCTCATAAATCTCCTGGGTCGGCCCGACAACCCCGCCGGGAGAATCGATGCGCAGCACCACGGCCATCACTTTCCCGTCGTCCCTGAAGTCGTGCAGTTCCTTGATCGTGTCCTTCGAATCGACGATCAGCCCCTTGACCTCCACGACGCCAACGGATTCTCCCCGGACGATCCCCCCTTTTCCTCCTTGCAGAACCCTGGCGATGAATACGGAAAAAGCGAACAGCGCCACCAGGGAAGCAAAAATCCCCACTATCAGAATAACAGGTCTTTTTTTCATGTTGACTCCTCTTACAGGCTTCTGTAAATTTTCCTGCCAGTCCGTTCCTTCAAGGTGATCCGGACAACGGTTTTCATTACTTTAAACTTAATGCCAGGCATCACTCAAGCATTATGATGTTTATCAGAAAAATTTTTTCGGCAGGTTCACATCGTGAAAATGGCAATTTTTTCCGATACGCACGGCAACTGGGCAGCCGCAGTCAGAAGTCTTGATCTATCCGGCGATTTCGATTGGGTGGTTCATCTCGGCGACACCACCGACGACGCGGAATTCACGGAACTTGCCCTTGGGCGGAAACTCCTGATTGTCTCCGGCAACTGCGATGGCGGCGGCAAATATCCACGTTCGCTTACCCTGGAAATGGCAGGAAAGAGAATCTTCATTTGCCACGGGGACCGGTTCCACGTAAAAGCGGGGCTTGGCGAATTATATAAAAAGGCCCTTCAGGAAGGCGCCGATATCGTCCTTTACGGGCATACCCATATAGCTTCGGTCGAGGAATTGAACGGCATCCTGTTCATAAATCCGGGCGCCATGAAATTGTCCATGGAAAGCCTGACCATGGGAATACTGCAAATTGATGAAGGAATAGCAAGTGTGGAAATATCAGACGTGGATTTACTATTGAATCCCACGGTTGACTGAATCACGAGATTTCAGTATTCGGCCGGCAATACCCTGATTGTCGACTTGTCGCCATCCCGGGCGGGGTCCGGAAACCCTCCCTAATGCTAATCAGCACATTCTCCCGCGATCCTCCTCAATTCATCAATTTCAAAGCCTTCACCAGCGATAAACGGGCAAAGAGACGCAACCAGCCCGCATGTCCGGCGGGCGGCCGTCTCCACGGCTTCCTTGTCGCCGCAATCCCGGTATAGTCGGGCAACCCGCTTCGCCAGAGCCGACAGTGGTTGCTTCAGCAGCAAACGGGACAGTACCTGTCCGGCCCTTTTCCTGGCGGCCATCTCCAGATCGATCAGGTCGCTGCGCGGCATCGCGGAACAATATGCCAGGACCCGGAAGAACGTCCTCCCGTCAAACTGGCGTAACACCGCGTCATCCGCGGGTTTCTCCCCCCAGAGTTTCCGCGGTCCTTCGAATCCCCCTTCAGCGAGATACCAGTCCTTCACCAGGCGGAAGCCCGAGTCAAAGAGCAGCTTTCCCAGCGGCGTGCAGACAGGCGGGATGTTTCCCAGAAGGCTTTCAAGAGTTTCCCTGTGGAAAGCATTTCCCCGCACTGTTTCATAGGCAAACATCATGTGTCCGCCGGGAGCGACCTTGCCGGCAAGCATGCGCATCAGTGCCCGTTCCGTTTCCGTACCGCCCAATTCCAGCAGTCTCGGACCGGACGACTTGTCATACAAATGGATGTCCGGCGTATAGCATTCCACTTCAATCCAGGACATTATCCCTTTGCCTCCGCGGCTGTGAATCCCCTCGATAACCGGCGCGGGCGCGAACACTCCGTCACGTTTGGCAGCGGAAGTAATCCCGCCTTTTCCGTCTTCCAGATAAAGCGAGAAATGGGTCCAGCCAACCCGTCCCTCAATCGGCCGCATGTTGGCATTTATCCTGTAATTGCCCGCCAGTCGGGAGTCCATTTCATTCAAATCAATATTACTAGCCATATTCCAAATTTTTGATTTCCGGGACAAACAACATTTATGTATTTGTATATATCGAAGGTTAAGCAAAGCTCAAACTCCAAATGCATGACCTGAACCAGTCTTTCTTATTTCAAATAATAAATCGGCATATGGCCATTTTTCAACACCATTCCCATCTGCCGGCTATTGTGGATATTCAGCACCTTTATTGTTGAAAATAAAACATTAAATGTCAAAATTACTTATATAGGATTTATTTATAAAATATACCTTATTTTGGATGTTTTAATTACTAAACTGACAACAAGTACAGGAACAATAGGAAACATAAAAACCATACAATTCATAAGTATACCAAAACTGAGAATCTCTCTTATTAATCCAGTTTTTAAAGTATCTATTATTTTAAAGTTTAAATGCATGAAATATCGAATTTGTATTTGAAGAAAAAGGAGAACAAAATGAACATTTTTAAAAATAATTTCTTGCGGAACGCAAACGAGTCCCTGGGACAAACGCTGATGGAGTTCGCTTTACTGCTTCTTTTAATCGCATGTGTCGTCATTCTGAGCGTGGCTTTAGTCGGCAAATCAACCAGCAACGGCTTCAACAACGCCACCAGTGCTCTATCCGGCCAGGATAGCAGTCAGGGCAATGGTCAGGGCAATGGGAAAGGCAGTTGAATTTGATATAGCCCCAACCCATCATGGTATAGCATATTGTCATATACGCTGAAAAAAGCGCTTTCTGTAGTCAGTTTCCAATTATTGACCTCAAATTCATAATCTCGCCTCATTCATTGCTCAAATATTTTCCACTTTTTCCATTAAAGATTTAAGCGAAAATTCCGATATTGAGTTTATAGAGAAATCCGGGAGGCATGGATGATTATGCGAATATTTGTTGAGTATTTTGATGGGAATACTGGATTTGTAGACCAAGGCCGTCTCGAAGACTTGATCGCATCGCGCAGAATCACGGGGTTCAGACGCACAGAAGGATGGGTTAGAGTTCCGTACGGTCCTTTGAGAGGACAGGGAGGGAAAAATTATCAAGGTCCGGATAGAAGATCAAAAGCGATTTGACGTCTAATCAAAAGGAGACTTTAACCGGCATGCCGAGAACATCGACTTTAATTATTGAACAAAATGGAAGACGAATGGTTGGAAACATTACCATAGAAGAAATGATTGCACGTATACTTATGGGAGACAGCGCGGTTGACATCGGTCGGGATGCTGGAATTTCCCACACATCGATAAGCAGGGTATTCAGATCCGAGACCGGCGTAGGCATGCAAAAATACAAGGGTCTGGGCAGACTGGTCAAGGATCTGTTAAAGTCACCGGATGATGAGGCATTTCTGCTGAACCTGATAGAAAAAGTGAAGAACGGAGATATGCCCAAGAAAATACTCAGCGATTTTCATCCGTAAAAGTTGGATCAGGGACGTGGATTCGAACCACGGTTTTTAGATTCAGAGTCTAAAGTCCTGCCACTAGACGATCCCTGAATTTCAGTACCAGGTACGCAACTCAACATTCTGTATACAATATTTTACCATATTGTCCGGCCATATAAATATTAAGCGATTATGTGATGACAAGCTCCTCTAATGATTCATCTGCCCGTTCTGCTGTTCTCCCGTCTTGACCTGATCCGGCTCCAAAGGGAGGTTACAGGCATTTGTTGCCGAAGATGGGGAGAGAACGAATATTTTTTGCCATTCTTTTGCCAATATCCTAGACCTTGATAGAATATTATTGTAGTTCTCCTGTTGCAATGCCCGCCCTTCACTCCTTCCTGGCGGGACTTTTTATTTACCTTGTCTTATTTGAAAAATTGAGATTTATGGCTGATCAAAGATTTGCAAAAAGATATCCTGAAAAGATACCTGTGAAGTTTGGATTCGGGTATTTGTATGAAAACGGCGAAACTGAAAACATCAGTTTTTCCGGCATGTTTATAAATACCGCCGTATTTTATGCTACAAGGACTGTAATTAAGATTGAATATATATTGCCAAAAAGTATCGTTGTGGGAATTCACGGGGAAGTTAGATGGAAGAGAGGTTCTTCATCCCAATGGATCCAATCAGCTAAAAAGAATGGTTTGGGGATCAGGATTGTCAAGTTTTATTCCGGCGAGAAAATTTTTCAGGAAATGATCAGGGATTTACAGGAAAGCAGAACTTGAGTTGTTCCACCGATTTTTAAGGTTTTCCCGCGATGCCGGCAGGTCGGCTGTTTCATGGGCAAACCCTCGTACAGCATCTGCGTCCGCGATAAAAGGCTGAATGAATTACTATCCGTATCGCTTGCCCAAGAGTATTGAACAATCTTTGAGCATGAATTTTTTCCTGGTGCCATTAGATTCATTTATTTCATAAAGAATCTCATAACCTGCCTTCAGATGTGATTCCAACCGCTCAGGGAATGACCACAGAAAGGTAATGCCATGTTTCGCGGCTTGCTCTTTGAGTCCGGATTTCTCTGGCCAATCAGATACAACCCTTTCCTCTTCTTCATTCCAATTCTGGTCTTTGATCTCATTTGACAGGGCATAGGTTATACCGAATAACTCAATCATTATTAACTCCATAATTCCTTTTTAGTTAATCCTTGCGCCGCGATTATTTCCTCTTGGCTCGCTGTGCTGCATCAAGCTCCGCCAGTAGCCGTTTATTGTATTCCTCGAATTCATCATCGGTCATATCTGCGATCTCCGGCGTCTCCTTCTCCCTGCCGGTCTCGAGTACCTGCTGAAAGTTCAGGGCAAGCCATTCCAGGGATTGGGTTTGCTTCTCGACAGCTTCGATCAGGCGTTCAATAGCCCTTGTCTGTTCCCTTATCGCCTTCAATATTTCCTCTTGATACATGGCTGATACCTCATCTTTTTCAAAAGTATATCAGGTGAGATACTAATTAAAAGCTGCATTCACTATCGAATCAACATAAAAAAAACCACCCGGTTTCCAGGGCGGTCAATTTGCCAACACACAATATTATGATAGAATACTAATGTTTCAACCTCATGCATAGTGGCCCGCCCTTTACTCCTTTGTGGCGGGTCTTTTTTCCTCGGACGGGATATCCGACAAAACTCTCGTGTCAATTACCTCTCCGTGGACAGATTTGGTCTGTAACTGCTGAAAATGGGGAAAGGAAGCCGCAATTCTCAGTCTATGAAGTCATAGTCATTTTGGAGGGAACCATGAAAATAATTTTTACTCTGCTTTTCATTTTCCTTACCGGTTGCGCCGGCATGGGCGGCATGTTCGAAGATGTAAAAATCGAAAATGCATTAAAAGCCGGTCATATCTACATCGGATCAGATATGGATCAAGTTGCCGGGGTGACAGGCTGGCCACCTTCCTCCTGTCGTAAAACGAAAATTACTGAAAACGGAAATATCGAACTTTGGGATTTTGCGTCCGGTTCCTGTGCGGCAAATCTGGCGCATTGCTACGCGCTGATTTTTAAAGATGGAAAATTATCGGAGATCAGGAAAGTTAATACTCGACTCGATATGCAACTATAACCCCCCATTTCTCCACCTGCT
>DASRZQ010000179.1:0-2086 GCA_035686205.1 Geobacteraceae bacterium | reverse complement strand
TTCGAGTATTTTCGCCACTTCCGTGTCGTTATACTCACCTTCCGCCTCATAAAGCTCATTGTCGGTCGGACCGATGGCACGGTCCGGGATCCAGTCCCGGCTGCCGGTGTCCCGGCCGTAGAGCATGGTGTTCATGACCCTCTGCAGGTTGATGTCCCGGTCGGTCTGCTCGAAAATCTCCTGCCAGGTCAGGTCCGTACCGAGCATCCCGTTGAAGAATTCGGCATAAATTTCCTGGGAAGCGGGATTGATGTGCATTTCCGGGTTCTGCACCCTGGCCGATTCCGGGTTGAACACGTCCACCCAGGGAAGCTTGCACACCCCCATGTTGTCGTTGCCGAGCCGGACCCTGGGATAGGTGATAAGCGACGCTGCCTTGTCTTCGAAGGTGGGGAACGCCCCGAGCAGGTCCACCTTGATCAGCCAGGCGGCTGCGTGGTGCGCGCCGATGTCGCTGGCCGCGGCGTATGATGCCTGCATGGAGAGTGATCTGTGCGTGCGGTAGAAGGAGAACGGCAGTCCCTTGGTCTGCATGGCGAAAAGCTCCAGGTCCGCCCTCGGGTCCGATCCGGTCCTTGCGTCATTCCGCCCGAGGACCCACTCCACCAGTTCCGGCATCCCCTTGCCAGCGGCTCGCGCCAGCTCCGTCTCCCCGCGGGCCAGACGGTGGATGAAGGCAAGGGCGTCCGCCTCGTTTCCCCAGGTAAGCTCAAGGCCGCCCGCGTCCTCTCTCGTCAGGTAGCCGCGCTGGAAACATTCCATGAGGAAAGCCATGATGGTGGCGGTGGTAATGGTGTCAATCCCGTAGTTGTCGCAGTGCCAGTTGGCCTCCATGATGAATTCGGCGTTCCATATCCCCAGGTTGGAGCCGAAGCCGGCGGCGGTCTCGTATTCGGGGCCGTCGACCCAGACCTTCTCCCCCTTGTGATCGCCGGAGACCAGGGTCACCCAGCCACCCTTGGTGCACTGGAGGTTGCATCCGGGAAAACAGCCGTCCATGCCCCTGTGCTCGAAAAGGTGCTCCGCGTAAAACTTCCCGCAAATCTGGTGTGCCCGCGGATCGGAGCCGGCCTGGAAATTGTTGACGGGCAGGGACTGGTATTCGGGTTTGCTCATGAAGGTGATGAGCCCGGCGCTCCCCTTGCGGTACATCTTCAGCGACTGGGGGTCGACTTCTTTTACTACCTTGTGCAGTTTGGCGCCCGCCCGCTTGACCCGGTCCCAGTCGGCCGCGCCGTAAGGGTTTTCTCCCTGAGGGTAGCCGGCGAGCACCACGATGGCCCTGATTTTCTTGTCCCTCATGACGGTGCCGATGCCGGTGCGGCCGGCCTGCTTGGTGCGGAAGATGCCGCGGCCTTCGGGCGTCGGTTTCGTCACGTCGAAGTAATGGCTGTTGACACAGCCGAAGGTGGTATGATCAGCCCCGATTCCGGTCGACATGAAGGCTATATTGCGCTTGTCGTAACCCATCTCCGTAAAGCGCTCGGCAACGGCTTTTTCCAGGTCGAACACCTCTTCAAGGTCCGGAGCATCCTCGATCGTGACTTCCTGCCTGAACCCGTCGATGATGATCATGGAGTCGACGGCCGCCTTGCCTGTCACCTTCAGCGCATCGAAGCCGGCATATTTGAGAAAGGCGCCGAAATAGCCGCCGAAATTGGAGACGCCGGGGATTCCGGTCAGGGGCGAGAGGGAGACTGCCATGGCCTTCGCCGTTCCCGGAAACTGGGGTATCCCGCCCAGCGGCCCGTTGGCGAGAATCAAAGGATTCTCCGGGTCGCCGGCGCACGTGTCCGGCGTGATCGACCGGTGGAGAAGGTAGAGCCCGAGGCTTCGCCCCCCGATGAAATAGTCCCTGACTTTCGTTTCAAGTTCAGGGGTGTTGATCGAGCCGTTTCCGAGATCCACGGCAAGTATCCTGTTTGCGTATCCACGCTGCAGTTGGGATTTTGTGTAATTCATTCCTCATCTCCTTCTGCCGGCGGCCGCTCTGTTGCGTCCGAAGTAATATTCCAGCGGTATCACGGGCATTTTTCCGACAAAGAAAGATATCATAGAGTATATGGAAGGGTCTAGTGTCAATTTG
>DASRZQ010000178.1:0-9093 GCA_035686205.1 Geobacteraceae bacterium | reverse complement strand
CTTAGTGTCCGGATTTGGTTCGTTATGTGGATTGTTTTTGTTTTCCACCTGCGCCCCTGTTGAAATAAAGCCAGATTCCGTTTTTTCAGGGAAAAAGTCAATAGCCAAATTCTTATGACATCGCCGGTCTGGAATTACTTGGAGCAAATTACGAGCCGAATTTATGAAACTAAAGCGGAACCGGCAAGGAACACGGGAAGAAAATATCCGGAATGTGAGGAAGTCTTAGCTAGGATACCCAAAATCAGGGGAAAAGATACCCATACGTTACCCATGATTAGAAGCCAAAAAAGAAAGGCCCCACAGAAAACCTGTGAAGCCTTGTTGAATATGGCGCGCTCGGAGGGATTCGAACCCCCGACCTACGGATTCGTAGTCCGTTGCTCTATCCAGCTGAGCCACGAGCGCAAATCGTTTCTATTTTGACGCCGGAACGAAACCGGCAAGAGAAACCGCGTATTTCGGATGCTGGAAATCGTGCGGGCTGGGCAGGTTGTAAAAAACCCAGCCCTTGAATATCTCCTGCCCTTTTTCCATTATTCTGATCTGAGCCGCCGGTTTTTTCGGTTCGTTTGACGCGGAAGTCCTCACCGGTCCATTCATAATAAAGTCCGGCATGAAATTGTCAACCCTTATTGTGAGATCCGAACCGGCAACCTGTGCTTCCGAACCAATGGCAATCTCATATTCGGCTTTTTTCAGGGTCGACTTGTCCAGAACGTCAATTTTCACGGACTTCCACTTGCCCTTTACCGAATCGGGAACTACAACCACCGCCTCATGTTTCTGCTCCATCATGCCATGCGGTGGAACCATCTCCGGTTGCTGCTCCTCTTTTTTCCTGCAACCGGCCAGGACAACGGCGGCCACTAGCGCAAAAACCAGAATTCCGCGTACTTTTCCCATCCGTGTTTTCATGACGGCGCCTTTTCCGTATTCCGATTTTTATGGCGGAGAGAGAGGGATTCGAACCCTCGATACCGGTTTCCCAGTATACTCGCTTAGCAGGCGAGCGCCTTCGGCCTACTCGGCCATCTCTCCGCAAAACTGTTTTAAGTTTTATGCTTTATGTATCAGGTAATTTTAACCTAAAACCTAAAACTTGAAACCTGAAATCGGTTAAGTCATGGCGGAGGGAGTAGGATTCGAACCCACGGAACTTTCGTTCAACGGTTTTCAAGACCGCCGCCTTAAACCACTCGGCCATCCCTCCGGAAGTTTAACCTATTTTTTCGACCCCGCCCATGTACTGCCGGAGGGCTTCGGGGATCAGCACCGACCCGTCCTGCTGCTGGCAGTTTTCCAGAATCGCGACCACCGTTCTTCCGACCGCGAGTCCGGAACCGTTCAGCGTGTGGACGAACTCCGGTTTGGCCTTCTCGTTTTCCCTGTAACGGATGGAAGCCCTGCGCGCCTGGAAATCTTCAAAATTGCTGCAGGAGGATATTTCCCTGTATGTATTCTGACCCGGCAGCCAGACTTCTATATCAAACGTCTTTGCGGCGGAGAAACCCAGATCGGCGGTGCAAAGCTCGATTACCCTGTAAGGAAGTCCGAGCAGTTGCAGGACTTTTTCGGCATCGGACAAAAGTTTTTGAAGCTCGTCGTAGGAATCCGCCGGGCGGGTAAACTTCACAAGCTCGACTTTGTTGAACTGGTGCTGCCTGATGAGTCCGCGGGTATCTTTCCCGTAAGAGCCCGCCTCTTTCCTGAAGCAGGGAGTATAAGCCGCATAACGTATGGGCAAATCCGTCGCCATGAGGATTTCACCACGATGTATATTTGTTACCGGAACTTCCGCCGTCGGAATGAGGAAATAATCGAGTCCGTCCAGGCGGAAGAGGTCTTCCTCAAACTTGGGCAATTGCCCGGTGCCGGTCATACTTTCCCTGTTTACCATAAAGGGGGGAAGCATTTCAACATAATTGTGGCTCCCGGTATGCAGGTCCAGCATGAAGTTGATCAGTGCCCGTTCAAGGCGCGCCCCGAGGTTTTTATACAGGGTGAACCGGGCACCGGTAAGCCTGGCGCCCCGTTCGAAATCGAGGATATCGAGAGCCTCCCCGATCTCCCAGTGCGGCTTTGGATCAAACCCGAAACTCGGGATTTCCCCCCATTTCCTGATCTCGACGTTATCCGCCTCGGACTTCCCGACAGGGGTCGTTCGATGAGGAATATTTGGAACGGTAAGCAGGCATGCCTGAAGCGCATCCTCCACTTCCCGCAGTTCTTCGTCAATGCCCTTTATCTTCTGGGAAACTTCCCGCATTTCGACGATGCGGTCCTGTGCCTGGCTTTTGTCCTTGACCCGGCTGATCTCTTCGGAAACCTTGTTGCGCAGGGCCTTCAGCTTCTCGCCTTCCTGCAGGAGTTCGCGCCTCCGATCGTCATGTTCCCTGAAAACCGAAAGGTTAACGGATTCGCCCCGCGTCCCGAGCCTCTCTTCGACCTCTTCAAGGTTTTCTCTTATGTATTTCACGTCAAGCATTGTAAAATGCCTTTACATTTATTCAAAGAAAGCTATATTTTCTAGCATTTAGTGCCGGATTAGTCAATCTTTTTTCGAGGACACATGATGCCCGCCATATTCCGCAGTTACCTTGCAATGATGCTGACGACCTTTTTCTTCCTTACGAACGGGTTGTTTTCCCCGCCGCACGCAGCCGCACGCCAGATCATCGTTAACGCAGTGGGTGATATCATGCTGGCCGGCAAAGGAACAGGCACTTACACAAGAATGGGCTACGACTATCCTTTCGCATCCTTGACCGATGATCTGAAAAACGGAGATATGGCGATTGGCAATCTTGAAGCCCCCATAACCCGACACGGAAAGGAATTCACCGGCAAGAAATTCCGCTTCAAGGTCAACCCCGCGGCGGCAAAAGCGCTTAGAAGAGCGGGATTCTCCATTCTGACCCTCGCGAACAATCACATGATGGATTATGGTGAGGTCGGACTTGAAGAAACCCTTCGCCACCTCGACAACGCGGGAATACTTCATACGGGTGCCGGGAGCAATCTTGATGCGGCAAGGAAACCGGCCCTCATGCTCATCGGAGACAAGACCATTGCTTTTCTGGCTTATTCCAGGACCCTTCCCTGCGAGTTCTACGCCGGGCATGACCGCGCAGGGACTGCTCCGGGTGTTGATTCCCAATATGTTGAAGACATTTCCAGGGCGAAATCAGTGGCCGATTACGTTATAGTCTCCTTTCACTGGGGTGCTGAAAAAGCCACCATACCGCGCCTTTACCAGATAGACGCAGCCCACAAGGCCATAGATGCGGGCGCGGATGTCGTCATAGGCCACCATCCCCATGTTCTTCAGGGTATCGAACGGTACAAAAACGGCGTCATATTTTACAGCCTCGGCAATTTCGCCTTCGGCAGCATGAGCCGCAGCTCGGATGTAAGCGCCATTGCCAGGGTCACGCTGGAGGATGGAATTAAAGAGCTTGAGGTGATACCATTAAACGTGTGCAATCGCGAAATAAAATTCCAGCCAAGGGTTCTCAACGGAAAAGGAGCGCTGAACGTGATAAATCATCTTAATCAGCTTTCAAAACAGTTCGGCACTAAAATCAACCCGGCCGGAAGGCATTTCCTCGTCGTCAGGACCGGCGAAAGATGAAAATAATTGCGGCACGTGGAGGAATCCCATGCATCGTCTGTTTGTTGCAATAGATCTGCCCGAATCGGTCAAGGACGCCATCAAGTCCATCTGCGGAGCCATTCCGGATGCAAGATGGGTCGACATGCGTCAGCTTCACCTGACATTGCGCTTTATCGGCGAAGTTGACGACGCCACGTTTGAATCGATAAAAAGCACTCTCGCTGAAATAGCTGAACCCCGGTTCTCCCTCAATCTGAGTGGAGTCGGATGTTTCCCTTCTAAACATGCCCCGCGGGTTCTCTGGGTCGGCATAGACGATAACGAAGTACTGGCCCGCCTGGCTGACAAAGTTGAGCAGATCCTGGTACAGAAAAACGGAATCGAGCCTGAACGGAAAAAATTTTCCCCACACATAACGATCGCCAGGTTCAGGGAACGTTCTCCTTCCGGAGTTGCGGATTACCTGGCCAGGAACAGCTCTTTCAGCACTGAAACGTTTCCTGTCGACGCTTTTTACCTCTATTCCAGCAAGCTCACCCCAAAAGGGGCGGAACATCGGCGCGAGGCCGTTTACCCGCTTAAAAATATTCAAGACTGACGTCAATATTACCCCTTTAAATTTCAGCGGGTACTCTTGGAACACCGAAACACGAAGCATTTTTGCGTCTATTATATTTGTTATTTTTAATTGACCACATTAAACTCACGGTGTTATACTCCCACTCCTGAAATCAACATGTTTAAAGGAGCGGGATATGTCTAACCAGCGTTATGTGGTCAAAAACGGCGACACGCTATGGAACCTTGCGGACAAATTTCTCGGCGCGCCCACGGAATGGCCGCGTCTTTATGCGTTCAATAATGAGCCGGAGGTTGTGCGAATTACCGGAAGACGAATCGAAGACCCGGATTTAATTTTTGCCGGTCAAACGCTTCTGCTTCCCATCTTGCCTGGTCTTTCTCGGCCCAAGCCGGCACCATCGTCGGGGCTGCGAAGCTTGAAACAACCGGCAAAATTGAAGGACAAGGTTCAGACTACCTTAGTTCCATTCATGGTTAAATACAATCTCGACGATCTTCTGCCCATTGTTTACGAAGGCCCCGCTTTCAAGGCTACGATACGACTTTCGGGTGATCTCGTAGTGTCACTCGCAAACAAGGTACCTCTATTTTATGTGACCAATAAATGCCTGGAATGGAGCTATAAGGCACAGACTGACGAACTTGTTAGCCAACTTATTTCGGAACCAGATCTTTCCTGGGACAGAAAAACCAACAAAATCAGTTACGGCTGCAACTTCGTGACGAAAAGTACGACACCCAACGCACCGCACTCCTCCATAGGCATCGTGGTAGCGTCCGATAAACCTGTTCCCGTATTGAAGGCCGAGATATGTTACCCAACTCTGAAAGGAATGATCAATGGCAGTTCGTATTTGGCGATGAATTCAAAGGCTGTTATTGAAATAGAGCCGAGGGTAAAAACTGACCTTCAAAAGCCAGTTCCGGATCCTATTCCTTTATCTGTTCCATTGACCTCTAAAGTTGGAACCTGGTCGATTGTTGGTGGCACCATGTATCTGGTTGGCTGTTCCATAGCAATTTTTTTCTCAAGAGGCTCCGCTGGGCCTGTTATGGCATCCGAGATGCCAATTGCCTTAAAAATGATGGGATTTAGCGTTAAACATGAAATTCCAGGTCAAAAATCAATTAATATTTTCACCATGGCGCCTAATGATATTTAATGACGAGGTGGAAATGTATGAAAAAAATTAACTGGAAGCGATTCATGTTCAGGCTAGGCATAGTGATGATGGTCATCGGCGCAATAATTATGTTCGCAAAACCTTTTGCGGATTATTTGCGGATAGAAACAATCTCCAAAGAACTTTCTGACAAATATGGTTTGGTAATACGCTTTGGCGACCCTTCCGAGTTCCATTTACCGCCTTTTACTGTAAGAACCAATAGTGAGGAGTTTAATATCGAAAAAGCTGAGAAAAGCTGCGTTCTTACTGCTCTGGAAGGCGTTAAATCGGCATTGGCAAAATATCCCCCTGCGCTTGTTAAAAAATATCTTTCAGCAGTATTTGTATCTGGAGAAATAAAAAGTTATGGGGTTAAGTGTGGAGGGACTTATCTAAATTCATGGATATATGTAACAACTTCGCCAGCATATAATCGGCTTGGCTCCAAACATTATGAGGAAACACTGCACCATGAATTGAGTTCTCTATTTTTATACGGTCCGGGTTTGAAGATTATTCTTCACGAACCAAACGCAACGGAGTTCTATGGCTCCAATTTTCCGGCAACCAAGTGGCATAGCGCAAACAGACCGGGTTTTAGATATCTGGAACGTCAAATCGATGTGATACATGCTGCCGGGAAATTCAGAAAACCGAAAGATGCTCCTCTATGGTACAAGGACGGATTTGTATCTGATTACGGAATGACCAGCATTGAAAACGATCTAAACACATATGCCGAAGTTGCCATGGAGCACCCGGCAAAGCTGAAAGAACTGGCGGAAAAGTATCCACGCATTGCCGCTAAAACAAGGCTGTTCATGGAGTTTTATACTTCGCTTGCGCCTGAGATGGCTGATTATTTCAAATCGGTGGGACTGGATAAAATACAGGATACAGGCCAACAAATTTCCGCAAACGGCCTTTGAAATATGATGGTTGCAATTCCATCGCGGCTAGTGCTTCGTCATCAAACGCTTCAGATAGCTTCTCATTTCAGAAGCGATCTCCGGTGACTCGACCAGGACGGAGACCTCGTTGTTATATTTCAGGGCACTCCGGGTGAGGTTATGGCTGCCGACGAAAACATAGCGGTCATCTATCAGCGCGGCCTTGAGATGGGATATCGTCCGGGGAGAATCAAATAACACCCTGATCCCGTTCCGTGACAGGAATGACGCGGTTTCCCGGTTTTCCGAATTTAGCGGGTCGGCCGCGTCATCGGATATTTCAAAAATAACCGTGACATCTACCCCGCGGTTGCCGGCCTTAATCAGCTCCTCCGCGACCTTTTCCGGCACATCGGAAGATGTCTGCCTGATTTTGAACAGATAGCATGAGAGGATAATGCTCTTCCCGGAGTTCCTGATGCCGTTGACAAGAGCGTCAGCGTATTCGCGGTTTTTCAGAAGTGTTACCTTGGCGGGATGGGCCGTTGAAACAGTGACCGCGCCGGCATTGCCGCCGAGCAGGAACAGAATCAGTACGAAACCCGAGACATGTAAATGCCATGTTGAAAAAAATGCTTTACCGAAGAAAGCGCGGCAGGAACTCAAGTCACCACCTTTTCCGTCCATTTCCTTCAAAGACGGAAGGGAATTCAAATCACACCCTGTCCGGCGGGGCACGGCGGCTTCCGGAGAGCGGAAGCCCCGGACCGGAAATTAACTGAAGACATCCATTACCTTTTCGATAAAGCTTTTTTTCATCGGATGTATTTCTTCGCCGCTGATCCTGGCAAATTCCTCCAGCAGCTCTTTCTGGCGCTTGTTGAGGTTAACCGGTGTTTCGACCTTGATGACCACCAACTGGTCGCCGCGCCCGTATCCCTGGAGAACCGGAAATCCCTTGTCGCGCAGCCGGAATACCTTTCCGGACTGCGTCCCTTCCGGGATCTTCATCGAGACTTTGCCGTCCAGCGTGGGCACCTCTATTTCGCACCCCATCGCGGCCTGGACGAAACTTATGGGGATATCGCATATGATGTCATTCCCGTCCCGGTTGAAGATGGGATGCTGCCGTACGGAAATTGCCACGTAAAGATCACCGTTCATGCCGCCTTTTGTGCCCTGGCCACCCTCCCCGCTGAGCTTCAGCCGGTTGCCCGTTTCCACTCCGGGGGGGATCTTGACGGACATGGTTTTCTTGTCTTTTACGCTACCCGTGCCACGGCAGGTCTGGCAGGGGCTGTCGATTACGCGTCCTTCGCCGCCGCAATGGCTGCAGGTCCTGCTTACGCTGAAATATCCCTGCTGGAACCGCACCTGGCCGGCGCCCCGGCAGGTCGGACAAACCCTGGGCTCGGTGCCCGGCTTCGCCCCGCTCCCGCCGCACGAACCGCAGCGTTTGTTGTAGGGAACTTCGATTTTCGATTCAATGCCGAAGGCGGCTTCCTCGAAATTGATTTCAAGGTTGTAAAGCAGGTCGTCGCCTCTTTTGCCGCGCCCCCGCTGCCGTCCTCCGCCGAATATATCACCGAATATATCGCCGAATATATCACCGAACGGAGAGCCGGCGCCGAAGCCGAACCCTCCGGAAAAGCCGCCCGCCCCGAGTCCCGCATGCCCGAACTGGTCGTATTGAGCCCTTTTTTGCGTATCTGAAAGGACCTCATAGGCTTCGCTGACCTCCTTGAACGATTCCTCGGCCTCTTTGTCGCCGGGATTCTTGTCGGGGTGGTAGCGAAGGGCGAGTTTGCGGTAGGCCTTCTTGATTTCAGTTTCCGAAGCGTTCCTGTGAACGCCCAGTACCTCGTAATAATCGCGTTTTTCTCCGTTTGCCAAAACAAAACCTCATGGGCAAATGGCAAAGGGCAAAAGGCAAAAGGGGGTCAGTTTACCCCCCAGCCTTCAGCCCCTTGACCTGAGCCTTATCAAATAATTATTTCTTGTCCTCTTTCAATTCTTCGAATTCAGCCTCCACGACGTTTTCGCCTTTGGCGGCTTCTTCATGGGGCGCCTCGCCCGGCTGCTCGGTACCCTGATGTCCGGCTTTCGCGTATACCGCCTCCGCAAGCTTGTGGGATGCCTGGGTCAGTTCGTCGGAAGCCTTCTTGATCGCATCGGCGTCGCTTCCTTCCATCGCCTTCTTGACCGCGGCTATCCCATCCTCGATCTTTTTCTTCTCGGAAGCGTCGATCTTGTCGCCAAATTCCTTGAGCGACTTTTCGGTGGCATAGACAAGGCCGTCCGCATGGTTGCGCGCCTCGATCAGTTCGCGTTTCTTTTTGTCTTCGGATGCGTGAGACTCAGCGTCGCGCACCATCTTGTCGATCTCATCCTTGGAAAGCCCAGAGGAAGCGGTAATGCGGATCGACTGTTCCTTGCCGGTGCCGAGGTCCTTGGCTGATACGTGGACAATGCCGTTGGCGTCAATGTCGAAGGTAACCTCGATCTGCGGCACTCCGCGCGGCGCGGGGGGGATGCCGGTCAGCTCGAAATTGCCGAGCGTCTTGTTGTCGGGCGCCATTTCACGCTCTCCCTGGAGAACGTGGATGGTAACTGCTGGCTGGTTGTCCGCCGCGGTCGAAAAAACCTGGCTCTTGCGGCAGGGGATGGTGGTGTTCTTGTCGATGAGCTTGGTCATAACGCTGCCGAGCGTTTCGATCCCCAAGGAAAGTGGAGTCACGTCCAGGAGAAGGACGTCTTTCACTTCGCCGCGCAGCACACCTGCCTGGATTGCGGCGCCGACTGCGACCACCTCGTCCGGATTCACGCCCCGGTTCGGCGT
>DASRZQ010000177.1:0-5107 GCA_035686205.1 Geobacteraceae bacterium | reverse complement strand
CGGCTCACCGGCGATTTCGTGGATACCGTAATGTTTTACGGCCGCGGGGCAGGAATGGATCCGACCGCCAGCGCGGTGGTCGGGGATGTCATGGCCATAGCGCGCAACATTATGGTCGGAGTGAGCAGGAGAAGCGCTCCGCTGGGCTTTCTTGACGAAAAAATCGTTACTCTTCCGATCAAGCCGATCGGAGAGACCTCCAGCAAGTATTACCTCCGTTTCAGCGTTGTCGACAAACCCGGCATACTGGCGAAGATAACCGGCGCGTTGGGCGAAAACGGCATCAGCATCGAGTCGATGATCCAGAAAGCCAGAAAGGAAGGGGAAACGGTGCCGATAGTCATTATGACCCATGAGGCCCGGGAAATGGACGTCAGAAAGGCCCTGGCGAAGATAGAGGACCTGAAAATCACAACTGAAAAGACAAATCTCATAAGAATTGAGGATGCTCTTCAGTAAAGATTTTTTTGCGTATTTATGAAATGGAAAAGGCGTCTGATTTATTCGGACGCCTTTTTTGCTAACAATTGAACCCGAAAAAAGCATTTTAGCCACGAATTTTCACGAATTAGCACGAATTTTCAAAGCAATTCCAAATAAAAATCATCCACGAAACAGGTAACAACAATAAGACAAATAAGGGTTTAAAACCATTCGTCTTTATTCGTGTCATTCGTGGTTAATAGCCGTTTTTAGGTTGAATTGATCTGTAGTCAGTCGAAGTATAAGAAAAACAAAATCTGGTATGACCTATCAAAATTCACACTGTACCAACTTCCCTCAGTCGCCAATAGAGACTGTATTTCCCTCTGCAGGGATTAGCTGGTTGAAATAATGAATTGACGTAAAACGTTCGGACGCGGTCGGGTTAACAGTAGAGCTGTATCTGCTGACGTAAATGAGATGCCTGATTCCGTACAGACGGGCCGTTTCCAGGTTGGTTTCACTGTCTTCAGCCAAAAGTGTTCTTTCCGGTTCGTAGGGGATTTTCCCGCGGAGTTTTTCCCAGAATCCGTTGTCTTCCTTCGGCAATCCCAGCTCATGGGCCGATACGATGCCGGTAAAATATGGACCTAGTCGGGTCTTGCGCATTTTCAGGTCCAGGGTTTTGCTGTGGGCGTTCGTCACCAGATATGCCGACTTTCCGCTGCGTCGGAGAAAGAGCAGGAATTCCACTACGAACGGGTGTACCGCGATGAGATTGTCGACTTCCTGTTTGAGAACCGGGATATCAAGGCCCAGCCTTTGTGACCAGTAGTCCAGGTCGGTCCAGTTAAGAGTGTTTTCCTGCGACCGGTACAGGCGGTACAGTTTTTCCTTTGCCTTGGCCAAAGGGATGCCGTGCTTTTTCGAATATGTGCCGGGGACGTGCTCAAGCCAGAAGTAATCGTCAAAATGGCGGTCCAGCAGTGTTCCGTCCATGTCCAGGAGCACGGTGTCGATGTAATCCCAGTCAAGTGTCATAGTTCAATGGGCATATGAGAAAAGGCCTCAGAGGGCCTTTTCCTTTATGTAAGCTCTGATTTCTTCCAGATCTGAGTCTTTGATATCACATTTAGATGGAAGGTTCTCTATGCCGGCCAGAGAGGCGGGCCTCGGCGGGTCGATGCCGGTCGCCCTGGCAACGGCCTCCCCGAATTTGGCGGGGTGCGCGGTCGCCAGACAGATTACCGGCGTCCCGTCGGTTACAGTGTCAATTGCGGCTTTCACGCCTACCGCGGTATGGGGGTCGAGCAGGTAACCGGTCTCCCTGTAAAAGGATTCGATAGCTTCAAGGGTTTCCTGCTGGTTTACTGATTTCGAGGAAAAATCCGCACATACGGTTTCCCGCTCGGCATTGCTGAAATCCATACGGCCGGTTTCGGAGAAAACGGCAAAACTTTCCCGGACCCTTACAGGATTCTCGTCAAAAAGGTAATAGAGGTAACGTTCGAAATTCGAAGCCACCTGTATGTCCATGGAAGGCGAGACAGTGGGGACGACCTTGCCAAGCGAATAATCGCCATCATTGATAAAACGTGTCAGTATGTTGTTTTCGTTGGTCGCCAGGAGCAGGTATTTGACGGGGAGACCCATCCGCTTTGCCACGTAGCCGGCGAAGATATCGCCGAAATTGCCGGTCGGAACCGAGAAAATCACCTGTTCAGAAGTGTTTTGCGTTATCCTGAAATAAGAATGGAAATAATAGACCACCTGGGCGAGCACGCGTGCCCAGTTTATGGAATTGACCGCCCCCAGCGAGTACTTTTCCTTGAAAGGCAGGTCGTTGAACAATGCCTTGACGATGTTCTGGCAGTCGTCGAATGTGCCGCGCACGGCAATGTTGTGAACGTTGTCGTCAAGTACGGTCGTCATCTGCAGCGCCTGGACCGGCGATGTCTTGCCGTGGGGGTGCAGAATGAATATGGCCATGTTTTCCTTTCCCCGTACCCCGTAGATGGCCGCGCTGCCAGTGTCCCCGGAAGTGGCGCCGACAATGTTCATTTTCTGTTCCCGTTCCCTGAGCAGGTATTCGAACAGGTTGCCGAGCAACTGCAGGGCGATGTCCTTGAACGCCAGGGTGGGTCCGTGGAACAGTTCGAGAATGTGAACGCCGTTCTTTTTTATCGTGGGAGTGATTTCACGGTTGTCGAAAGATCCGTAGGAGCGGTTGATAAGACTTTTCAGATCATCCGCCGGTATATCGTCGGCATACAAAGAGATAACCTCGAATGCAAGATCCTGATAGGACATTCCCTTCCATGACTCCAGCGTTTTTTGCCCGATAAACGGGATCTTTTCGGGCAGCAGTAGGCCGCCATCCGTTGCAAGACCCATCATTACGGCATCCTTGAAGCTTACCGGCTCAATATTTCCCCTGGTGCTGATGTATTTCATGTTTCTGTTCCCGTTAATATGATTTACAAGCGATTTTGCCCAGTCTAGCAATAAATAAGGCAAAAGTGAAGCAGTTTGCCGGTTTGGCGAAATTCTATCGGTTAATTGGATTCAATCTTTCCGTCTCCTGAAAAGACAGCCTGTATCAGGCCATTTTTCAAAAAGAATTTCCGTCCGTTCATTTAGCTTTTCCCTGCTTCCGATCATCAGGACGCCGCCCGGCCTGAGCGCCCCGTGAAGGCGTCTGGCGGCTTCCCAAAGGCGTTCGCCGCGGTAATAGGTGAAAACGAGATAACGGCAGAGAACCAGATCCATTCCGGAAGGCGGCGGATCTTCCATCAAATTGCTCTTTTCAAAATGCACAAGCAACTTCACTCTTTCGTCAATCATCCGCAAGCTGTCATCCTCGCGGAACCACTTGCCGCGTATTTCCGGAGGCGCCTCACGGAGAGAATTTTTTTCGTATACTCCCTTGCAGGCGCGGCAGAGGCTTGAATCATCTATATCCGTAGCCAAAACGTCTATTGTAAAACCCGGGAATAGAGGAAGCAGGTATTCCAGCCAGACGAGGACCATCGTATATGGTTCTTCTCCGCCGCAGCAACCGGCGCTCCAAACCCGCAAGGTATTGTCATCCGATTTCCCGGCAAGGACGGCCGGCAGCGCTTTCAGGGCCAAATCGCTCCAGCACGGCACGTCGCGGAAAAAGCGGCTTACCGTTATCCTCATGAGATCGGCCAGTTTGTCTGCTTCATTGGGGTCCGTCCGGAGAAGGCCAAGGTAGGAGGGATAGTCGTTAATGTTCAACTCGCCCATACGGCGAATTATGCGATGTCGCGCGGCCCGTCGCCTGTATTTGCGCCAATCGAGGCAAAGGGGAGGGCAGGCGTGCCGGAGGAATCGGTCAAAATCCATTTTCCCGTCTCATTTTATTTTCCCCACCGGCATAATGATCATGGGATCTTCACCGGACTGCATGGACAATACACTGCGCACTTCATCATCCTGAAAAGCGCCAATGACCACCGTCCCCAGGTCAAGTGAAACAGCCTGCAGCGAAACATTCTGCGCCGCTGTCCCTGACTCCATGTGGCCGTACCTTATGCCGCGTTTTCCGTATTTCCCGGTGGACCTGGAAAATACGGCGCTGAAGACTATCGATGCCGGAGCCTCCAGAACGGAGTCCTGATGGAGCGCCGCAGCGTAAAGTTCCCTGCGCCTGTCTCCCGAAAGAACCTGAGCCAGCCGATGACCATGGGGAATGTACCTGTAAAGGCCTGGATCAAGGCCGGTCACATTGCCGGCCACCAGATAGGTTTCGAGCGGATACAGGGCTCCGGCCGACGGAGCGCTCCTGAAATCCCTGCCGTGGGTTATCCCCTGGGCCGCCCAGAGAAGCTGGCCTATCTCATCAATGGCCAGGGGAGAATTACGGTATTGGCGAATCGAGCGTCTCCGGAGAAGTGCTTTCTCTATCGATGTGGAGCTTTCCTGACTAGGGCGCGGAAGCTGGACGATTTTCTCGGGTGTCGGCTTTTCAGGTCCCATGGTTCCGCTCCTTTCACAAGCGACAAGGCAAAATAAGAACGCAAGCGCCGCGGTCGCGGCCGAGGCCGTAATGAAGAGCCTTTCCATCCGACTTGCCCCCATGATTGCCGGTGTTAAAAGACACTGAATCCGTGACGCCTTCACGCCTTCGTCTCCGCGGAACGCCTCGGTTTTTTGCATTCCCGCGGGATGAGACTGCCCGACGAAGTTTACCCGGTGTAACAGCCGTTAAAAGGTGTCAGCGACGTTCAAACCCCGGCATTCTGCTCACCTCGACGTGAAGGCGTCACGGATTCAGGAAGACCTCAACCGGGTCCAGAATGAAGTATACCTGAATTGACGGAGAATTCAGCGCTGCTGCTTTTGAACGGGCAATTATCGTATATAATTTTTAAAGAAGTTGACGAAGAAACGTAAATAATTCGAAACCGGAACAGGCGGGGGAACTGGTTTGTTCAATGCAGAAAGGGAGCATTGCCATGGCAGATAAGAAGCGATATATCCGCTGGTTCAAAGATATCAACATAAACGACGTATCCCTGGTTGGAGGCAAAAATGCCTCACTGGGCGAGATGTTCGGAGAACTCACGACTTGCGGTGTAAAAATTCCCAACGGCTTCGCGGTGACGGCGGAAGCCTACAGGGACCTTGTCAAAACCGGCGGCATATCGGCGGAATTGAA
>DASRZQ010000176.1:0-8099 GCA_035686205.1 Geobacteraceae bacterium | reverse complement strand
GACCTGGCCAACTCCGGCTACAAGGTCTACCTGGTGGAGTCGTCGCCGACCATCGGCGGCAAGATGGCCCAGCTGGACAAGACATTTCCCACCGGCGACTGCGCCACCTGCATCATATCGCCCAAGCTGGTCGAGTGCGCCCGGAACCTGAACATCGAGATCATCACCCTGGCGCAGGTCGAGGCGATGACCGGCAAGGCCGGCGATTTCACGGTCAGGCTCCGGCAGAAGGCCCGGTACGTGGATACCGGCAAATGCAACGCTTGCGGCGACTGCGAGAAGGCATGCCCGGTAAGCGTGCCGGACGAGTTCAACCGAGGTCTCGCCAGAACCACCGCAATCCGCAAGGTGACCGCCCAGGCTGTGCCGAATGCCCATGTCATTTTCAAACGGGAGCGCCCGCCGTGCGTTTCCGCCTGCCCCATGGCGCAGAACGCCCAGGCGTACGTGGCGCTCATCGCCAGGGGGAAGTTCACCGAAGCCGCGGAGATCATCAAAAAGGACAACCCTCTTCCCCTGATCTGCGGTTATGTCTGCCACAGACCATGCGAAAGCGAGTGCCAGCAGGGGAGGTACGGCGACCCGGTCTCGATCCGCGCCCTGAAGAAAGCTGCCCTTGAGTTCGCCGAACCGTCCGATTCGGAGGAAAAACATGAAGAGGCTGTCCCCCTGAGGCCGGAAAAGATCGCGATTATCGGTTCGGGCCCTGCCGGTCTGGGCGCTGCCGATTACCTGGCGCGCAGGGGCTACGGCGTCACCATATTCGAGGCGCTCCCGGTTCCGGGAGGCATGATGCGGGCCGGCATCCCGCCGTTCCGCCTGCCGCGCGAAGTTATCGACAGCCAGATACGGGACATACTTGACCTGGGAGTGGAACTGAAGCTCAACTCCCAGGTCGGCAAGGACCTGACCGTCGACGGTCTCCTGGAAAACGGTTACAGTGCCGTGTTTGCGGCGGTTGGCGCGCAGAAGAGCGCCGTTCTCGACGTTCCGGGCGAGGAGCTCGAAGGGGTGCGGCCGGGGATCGAGTTCATCCGCCGGGTAAACCTGGGTGAAGAAGTAAGGATCGGCGGGCGGGTCGCCGTCATCGGCGGCGGCAACGCGGCCATGGACATCGCCCGGACCGCCCTGCGCCTCGGGGCCGGGGAGGTCACCGTCGTCTACCGCCGGACAAGGCGGGAGATGCCCGCCGATCCGGTGGAAATCGAGGAAGCGGCGGCCGAGGGGGTCAGGTTCGTATTCCTCACCAATCCGAAGCGGTTCATTGAGAAAGACGGCCGGCTGGCCGGCATGGAGTGCCTGAAGATGCGCCTTTCCGACGACAGGGACGCATCCGGCAGGCGCCGTCCTGTTCCGGTGGAGGGGTCGGAGCATGTACTCGATTTTGACGACGTCATCGTGGCCATCGGCCAGCTGCCGGACATGTCCTTTGCCCGCGAAACACAGATCGCGACCAACAGGCGGGGGATGCTGGGCGTGGACCCGGTTACCTTTGCCACCGGCAAGGCGGGAGTTTTCGCGGGCGGTGACGTGGTTGCCGGAGCCGGCACCCTGAGCGAGGCAGTGGCGGCCGGGCGGAGGGCCGCCGAATCCATCGACCGTTACATCAACGGACAGGACATGGCAGCGGGCAGAAGCGCCGACGGCCGGGTCTGGACCGAGGAGCGGCACAGTCGGCTCGAGTCGCTTCAACTGCGGGAAAAACGACGGAAAAGCAGGCGAATTCCGGCAGAACCCGGCGCGGGATACTCTGCGGAACGGGCAATGGCCGAGGCGGAGCGCTGCCTGGCGTGCGGCCTCTGCTGCGAGTGCATGGAATGCGTCAAGGCATGCCTGGCAAAGGCCATTGACCATGAAATGCAGGATACCATGCGGGAGGTCCGGGTGGGGGCGGTCGTCCTCGCGCCCGGCTTCGAGGAATTCGAAGCCAGGCTGCGCGGCGAGTACGGCTTCGGCCGCTACGACAACGTGGTGACGAACGTCCAGTTCGAGCGGATGCTTTCAGCGGGAGGCCCCTTCGGCGGCCACCTGCAGCGCCCCTCGGACGGCGGGGAGCCGAAAAAGATCGCCTTCATCCAATGCGTCGGCTCCCGCGACGCGGCCTCAGGCCATCCTTATTGCTCCTCGGTCTGCTGCATGGCTGCGATAAAGGAAGCAGTCGTCGCCCGGGAGCATGTGCCCGGCCTGGAAGTCGCCGTCTTCTACACCGACATCCGAGCCTACGGCAAGGATTTCGACCGTTACTACGAGCGCGCCAGGACGGTCGGCGTCCGCTTCGAGCGGAGCATGGTGTCGCGCGTCGTGGAGATGCCGGGCGCCGGAACCCTCCGGCTGTCCTACATCATGGACCTTGCTCCGGTCGATGAGGAATTCGACCTTGTTATCCTTTCCACCGGCCTCCGTCCGAGCGACGAGGCCCTGTCGACCGCCCGGGCGGTCGGCGCCGAACTGAACGAATGCGGTTTCTGCAGGACTGACGAGTTTGCCGCCGTGTCCACAACCAGAAACGGCGTTTACGTGGCCGGAGCTTTCCAGGACCCCAAGGACATCCCCGAGACCGTCACCCAGGCAAGCGCCGCGGCCGCCATGGCAATGGAACTCCTGGCCCCGGCCCGCGGGACTCTGGTGACCGAAAAGGTTTATCCCCCCGAACGGGACGTGACCGATGAGCCGCCCCGAATCGGCGTCTTCATCTGCCACTGCGGGATCAACATTTCGTCGGTGGTGGATGTGGAGAAAGTGGTCGAGGCCGCACGGACCATGCCGTATGTTGTTTTTGCGGAAAACCAGGTCTATGCCTGCGCGGACAACACCCAGGATCACATCCGGGAGGTGATCGGCGAGCACGGCCTCAACCGCCTGATCGTCGCGTCCTGCACGCCGCGGACCCACGAGGCGCTGTTCCGCGACACCGCCCGCGAATGCGGCCTGAACCCGTTCCTGGTGGACATGGCAAACATCAGGGACCAGGCGTCCTGGGTGCATTCAGCTAATCCGCAAGGGGCGACCGAAAAGGCCGTCGACCTTGTGCGCATGGCGACGGCACGGGCGGCGAGGCTGTTCCCGCTCATGACCGAACGGCTGCCGGTCGTCCAGGAGGCGCTGGTCATCGGCGGCGGACCGAGCGGCATGACAACGGCCCTTTCGCTCGCCGGCCAGGGCTTCCCGGTGCACCTGGTGGAGAAAGCCGACAGACTGGGCGGACGGCTCGGCCCCGGCCTGTTGCGGGACTCCCTCTCCGAATCGGTTGCCGGGCATCCACTGATCCGGGTTTACCGCTCCTCGCAGGTCACCGGAATATCCGGACACATCGGGAATTTTTCAAGCGAGCTGAAAACGCCCGACGGCGTGGTGACCTTGGCTCACGGCGTCATGGTCGTGGCCACCGGCGGCGTCGAATACAAACCGGTGGAATATCTCTACGGCAATGATCCCCGTGTTTTCACCCAGCGTGGGCTTGAAACCGGGCTTGCCGATGGATCGATCACGCTCTCCGAACAGCCGAATATCGCCATGATCCAGTGCGTAGGCTCCCGGAACGAAGAACGGCCCTTCTGCGGCCGCTCCTGCTGCACAGATGCGGTGAAAAACGCCATCCGGATAAAGGAGCTTCGGCCGGACGCCAACGTGCTGGTCCTCTACCGCGATATGCGGACCTATGGTTCAAATGAACTTTTCTACCAGAAGGCCCGTGAGGCCGGCGTCATCTTTATGCGCTATGAACTTGAAAACCCGCCTGAGGTTTCCGGAGGCGACCGGCTGAGGATTCGCTTCACCGATCCTTCCCTTGCCATGGCGATGAACCTGGAGCTCGATTACCTGGTCCTCTCGACCGGCACTTCCCCGGCCCTGGATAATGAAAAACTTTCGGAACTGGCAAAAATACCGCTGAACAGCGACGGCTTTTTCCTGGAGGCCCATGTCAAGCTGCGGCCGGTGGACTTCGCCTCCGAGGGGATATTCCTCTGCGGCAGCGCCCATTCGCCGAAAAGCACGGCGGAGAACATGCAACAGGCCCGGGCGGCGGCCGGCCGGGCGGCTACCGTCCTCAGCCGGAGCACTATGGTCGTCGGCGGACAGGTGAGCCGGGTGGATGTCAGGAAATGCGTATCGTGCCTCACCTGCGTCAGGGTATGCCCCTACGGCGCGCCCGCGGTGAGCTTGGCCAACGGCAAGAACCGCGTCGAGATCCAGGCCGCCAGGTGCATGGGATGCGGCAGCTGCGCGGCCGAGTGCCCGGCCGGGGCCATCGAACTGCGGCATTTCACGGACCGCCAGGTGCTGGCGGCCATAGAGGCCCTTCTGGAGGTGGCCGTCTGACATGACGAACTTCGAACCGAAAATTCTCGCTCTTTGCTGCCATTACTGCGCATATGCCGCCGCCGACCTGGCGGGTTCCATGCGCATCCAGTACCCGCCGAACGTGCGGGTGCTCAGGCTGCCGTGTACAGGCAAGGTGGACTCCGCCTACCTTATAAAAGCCTTTGAGAGGGGCGTGGACGGCGTCATTGTCGCCGGCTGCCTCGAAGGGGGATGCCATTTCCAGGAAGGGAACCTGCGGGCCAGGAAGCGGGTGGACCTTGTCCGTGAGCTGATGGAGGAGATCGGGCTGGAAAGCGCCCGGCTGGAGATGTACAACCTGTCGTCGGCCATGGGGCAGGCGTTTGCCGATATCGTGAAGGAGATGACTGACAGGATAAGGGAACTGGGGCCGAACCCGCTGAAGCGGTACATGGTAAGGCAGGAATCTGAACATGTTTCTGACAGGGATATTCAGGACGAACAGGATAAAACCTTAACCGGTAATACTGGACAAGAGCACTTTAGCCACGGATGAACACGGATTTACACGGATAAAGGCAAGAACTACCTGCTATTGAAAAACATAAAGAGGCTTTTTGGGTTTTTAGATTTCATCCGTGATTATCCGTGTTCATCCGTGGCCAAGAATGTCTTGTCAAGGTTTTTGCGGGGTTGGATTTTAAAATTCCCGATTGGGTATGTGAGGAAATAACACCATGATCGTCGCGCATCGCAAGCACATACAGGAGCTGAAAAAGGAACTGGCCGATTACCGTAATATCCTGGTCCTCGGCTGCGGCACCTGCGTCACCGTCTGCCTGGCCGGCGGCGAAAGGGAGGTGGGCATGATCGCCTCCGCTCTCCGCATCGCCTACCGGCTCGATAAGCAGGAGCACGAGATTGCCGAATTTACCATAGAACGCCAGTGCGAAAACCAGTTCATGGAGGACATCATCGATCAGGTCGGCCGGGCCGACGCGGTGCTTTCGCTGGCGTGCGGGGCCGGGGTGCAGGCCATGGCCGAGCGCTTCCCCGTCAAACCGGTTTATGCCGGACTCGACACCAGGTTTATCGGCATCCTGCAGGAACAGGGCATCTGGACCGAGAAATGCGCGGCATGCGGCAAATGCCTGCTGGGCTCCTATGGCGCCGTCTGTCCGCTCACCCGCTGCTCCAAGGGGTTGCTGAACGGTCCGTGCGGGTATGCCGTCGACGGCAAGTGCGAGGTCTCCACCGACCTGGACTGCGGCTGGCAGCTGATCTACGACCGCCTCAAGGCCCTCGGCCAACTGGACAAATTGCGCGAACTTGCCCCCCTCACCGACTGGTCGCTCAGCCATGAGGGAGGCTGCCGTCGGGTCGTCCGCGAGGACCAAAGGATAAAGACCGGTTTGTAATTAGCGGGATGCAGTTGAGAAGAACCTGAACCCGTGAGCATTCAAGCCTTCAGTCGCTTTGAATGCCTCTGTCTTTGCCTCGTCTGCCGAAATCATAATCGAGGCGAAGTTTACACGAAGGAGCAGGTGTGAAACCGCGCAGGCGGCGATGGACAACGGCATTCCGCTCGTTGCGGCTTTCATGCTCACGGATTCAGGTGTTTGTAAATGGTGGAGAAAAATCTCATGTGGATGGAATCCACGGGCTCTTCTCGATGCCGATGGCGGTCGAGTAAGAATGCAGCATGCCGTGATTCGTGCAGCTGACCGAATACCAGCTGATTTCTTTATTGTGGGCAAGCTCTTTCTTGATTTCGCCAACCAGGTCAACGCTGGTTATCTCTTCCGAATGAACTCTCTCGATAATGTACTTCTGGTCTTCCTCGGTCAAATATGAATAAACGGGAGCAATGGCATACCTGTCGACTATCTCGACCAGATCTTCCGGGAAAACGTCCTTTTCAGATGCTATTTCAATGGCGACAATGCTCAGCTGCCCGAAGAGGCCGCCGGGCTTGTCCGATACCGAAACGGGATAGGTCGTTATGACGGGAACTTCAATTTTGAAGTTAATGGAAGTTCCTCCCACCGTGGAGGATTTGGCCGAATATGTGCACAGGTACCTGACCATGCACTTTTCCTGTGATACGGGGGTCGTTTTTTCTATAAAGAAAGGGTAATCAAAATCGACCCTGACCGCTGAAGCTCCCAACCGGGTCTGATAGTCCAGGATGTTGGCCCTCAGTGACTCCGGCCCGATCTTTTTCCCCTGTTTATGAAGGACCTGGATAAATCTGTCGATCCACTGCGCTTCGAACTCGCGCATGATGCGCGCGCTTATGGAAATGTTGGCGATTGTCGGCTGTCCGTCCGGGTTTGATTTCGAAAGAACTCTCATGGGGAAAGGCAGGTTTTTCATACCAACATCTTCAAGAAATTTGCTTTTGTCAGGCATTTACCGTTACTCCTTTCATGATCGCGAAATATTCATGCCGACGGGCAGGAATTTGAATTGAACCGGGTTTTCCGTTGTTAGAACATTTTATCCAATGTGAACAATATTCTAGTGAATGCGTTTTGTCAAGTTGCCCTGATCCTGTTGCTCCCTGACCGTTCGTTCTCTTGCATGAAATCCGGCTTCCTTGATAACCCTCGCTCGCGGGCTACCGCGGGTGACTGCGGCGAAAGTTGAGATATAATTTCAGAAATGTTTCTTCTGACGGTGCTGAATTGTTCCTGTCAAGCACCTTCTATCTTTTGCCACGGAAAGGAGAAATTCCGATGAAAGGCAGGCTTCGAAATTTCAAAACATTTCACGGGATAGGGAACCTGTTCCTGTTTGCGACTGTCGCGGCCGTCATCGCCGTTTTTGCGTGGCTCCCTTTTGCCTGCAGCGCGGAAAACGATCTTTTAAAACAGGCGGCACAGGTATTCGGTCCTCCGCTGCCCAGGGTAATGTCTTCGGAGAAAAATCCCGTGACCCCGGAGAAGGTAAGGCTGGGGAAGATGCTTTATTATGAAACCAGGGTTTCCGTCGACGGAACCGTGAGCTGTTCCCGATGCCACCCGTTCGGCCTGTACGCCGCCGACGGCCTGAAGAAGTCGATCGGCAACAACAGCAAGGTCAATCCCCGGAACGCGCCGACCATACTGAACGCGGCAGGGCAGATCGCGGCCCACTGGATAGGAAACAGGAAGGATGTGGAAGACCAGGCGACGCAGGCCCTCGTCGGGCCGCCGTCTTTCGGCATGCCTTCATACCAGGCCGCCGAGAATGCCCTTAAGGCAATAAAAGGTTATCCGCCGTTGTTTCAGAAAGCATTTCCGGGAGACAGCAACCCGGTGACCGCGGAGAACTTCGGCAAGGCCGTAGGGGCGTTCGAGAGGACCCTTGTCACGCCTTCGCCATTTGACGCCTTTTTGCAAGGTAACGGGAAGGCGCTGACGGACAACCAGGCGCAGGGGCTGAAGACGTTCATGGATACCGGGTGCACGGCATGTCACTCCGGGACCTGGGTGGGCGGCCTTTCATATCAGAAATTCGGAATTGTCGAACCTTACTGGAAGTATACGAAAAGCGAAAAGATCGATAACGGCAGGTTCGAGGTGACGAAGAAGGAAGCCGACAAGTATGTGTTCAAGGTTCCCGTCCTCAGGAACGTCGAAAGGACGGCCCCCTATTTTCACGACGGTTCGGTGGGCAGGCTTGGAGACGCCGTCTGGATCATGGGCAAGATTCAACTCGGAAAAGACCTGACGAATGAGCAGAGGCAAAGCATTGTCGCCTTTCTGTCATCCCTGACCGGCAAGATTCGCGAAGACGACCTGACGATACCGGTCTTGCCGCCGAGCGAATAGGGT
>DASRZQ010000175.1:0-6080 GCA_035686205.1 Geobacteraceae bacterium | reverse complement strand
TTTCATCGCCCAACTGCAGGACCGGTCCCGGGTGCTGGTACAGGTTTGCGAATCGATGGCCGACCCTCAAACCCGCAAGCGTGAAACCACCGCGCTCGCCGAAGCCATGGCTGAATTGAAACTGGCGCAGGGTACCATTGTAACCCGTGGAGAGGAGGAGCAGATTCGGGTTGAGTCGGGAAAGATAAACGTGATGCCGGCCTGGCGTTTTCTGCTGAACTTGCCGGAAAGGCCTGACTTCCAGGTCGCCCGTCCCTTTGGTGAATCGCCAGGAAAGTCAGAAAGTCAATCCTGACCCCTTTGGTTTCTCCCAGAGGCATGATCCCCGCAACTAACGTCTTTCTTTCCTTCTGCATACTTCTACCCCTTCAAACCTGCTATGATCGCTCTCACGTCTTTCCAGAAATCTTCGAGCAATCCCCGCCCGATCGATACCGATTGTCATACCATCATCACCACTCTTCCCGCCACGTCCCGGAAGAAGTCACGGGACCAGATGCCGAGCGTCTGCCGGTCCTTGACGAACGGCGCCACGTCCCGGCGGGCCTGGTCAACATCGAGGCGGGAGATCGCCTCGTTCAACAGCTCCCGGAACGCCGACGCGGTGAGTGCCTGATCGTCTTTCCAATGGCCCGTCTGCCGCATCCTCTGCTCCAGGTGTGCAAGATGCAGCCGCGGATGGTTGGCGGCGTACCAGAAAAAATCGTACCAGTCGCGCCCCTTGACCCGATTTTTCCACCTGCGGAAGAGCACCGCGTGCATCTTGCCCGCGAACAGGTCAGGGAGCGAATAGCTTCGAACTGCAAAAGGAATCGGATTGAGCAGGTATCTGGTCTCGGTAGCAAACCCGGGCGGCGGATCCGTATCCACCTCAAGCTTTATCTTCAGCACCTGGCCGGCGGGAACCTGACCGGCAATCGCTTCCCCCGCCCTGATCACGAGCAGTTCATTCCGGGTGTTCGCCTTGAGAAAGGCCGATTGTACCGCCGACTCCACCGCCTTGTCGACCATCTCCGCCCGGACGTTGAAGCCGAATGCCAGAAGCTCTTCCTCAAGTGACGCGGTGTACCTGGCAAGGTCAAAGTCTGGCGTCGGCGCCAAGAGGGAGAAGTCGAGGTCCTCGGAGAACCTGTCGAGTCCGTAAAGGATACGCAGGGCCGTGCCGCCGTAGAAAGCCGCGTGTTCAAAAAACTTGGCGCGCCAGAGACCAAGGAGTGCAACCTCCTGGATGATCTCCCGCAGGGCCCTGACCGAATCATCTACACTCTTCGGCTCGTATTTGGCAAGCATGCGGGCAATGGCTTCATGCATCTTCAGTCCCCCTTCCCGCTCTTCCGCAATCGGCCGACAAGATCAGCCAGGAGCTTCACCCGCCGGGAGCGGTAGTGCCGGGCGATCTCCGCCAGCCGGGCATGGTCAAGCCGGATGAGGGCTGCCGGATCGATGCGGAGATTGTCCAGCAGGTAGCCGTGCAACTCCTTCTGCGCGGTGATGCCGATGCCTCGTTCCGCGACGATCCGGTCGGCCAGCGCCTTTTCTGGAATCGCTATGAGAAAGGAACGTCCGCCGTCCAGTTCAACCCGGTCCATGCCGGTACGGAAAGCCTCCAGGGGGATCATTCGGTAGGAAAAGGCGCCGACCGGCGTATCAAAGCTTCGTGACCGGCCGCAGGTAACCGAGGTCACCGTCTCTACCCGTTCCGGGGTCAGGCCGTAGAAGTGCAGGGCATATTCGAGGGAAACGTAAGACGGGCCATAGATAAGGTTGGCAAGCAGCTCCCGACAGAAAGGCCGCCGGCGCCGCGACTCGCCGAAGATATAGAGTCCCTTTTTGACCCGGATGATTACACCCTTGGCCAGCAGGCCGGATATCTTCATCCGCGGCTGGGCGTACCCTTTAAGCACATCAACAAGGGTCTGGTAGTCGAATTCCTCGAAGGGAATCCTGTCGAGCAGGAAATCGTTCATGGTCAGGGGACTCCACGTTAGTGACGAAACTATAGCATATTTGATCAAAGTAAGTATAGATTTAATAGACTTACTATGCTCGAAAATGCCATAAATTTACATCATCGGCAGGTCGAGAAGAGCCGACCAGTCCGGTGGCAGATGGTGAACCTCGAAGTACCGCAATGGAAATGAAAAGGCGTGGTCGATTCCGACCAGGGTCGGCTGATCTTCCCGGAGGCACTGGACCAGCCACTCGGCGATTCCTTTTCGCGTCCAGCACTTGTGGGGGCTCGGCGGCGGCTGTACTTCAACCGGCAGGGTGTCCCGGTCGGCCATATAAATGCGCAGGCCTTTCAGGCTTACGTTGGCGTTTCGGCGCCGGAATAGTCGATGCCGATGCTACGGTCAAAAATGAATTCGGCTTCTGAAATCGGTAAGCTGTCCCCCCAAATTTTGTCGCTACCATCCGCTACCGGTTATAACAGTATCCGCTACCCGAGGAAAGCACACAAGCCCAAGCGACGACTTCTGGAGGTGCTTGATGGGCTGTCGGGAAAAAAGATCACCGATTGATGTCAATTTGGACTGAGATGAAACTGGGCGACATGATCCAGGAGCGGCAGCTTTCGCACCTTGAATTCCTCAGAGTAGCGGTCATTACCAAGGCGTTCCGTTTCCGCCAGTCCAAAGAATTGGGCAAAGCGTTCCAGGAAGCGTACCGAATAGCTGCTCCGCAAAACTTTTTCCGGCGAGTAGTAGCTGCCGATCGGCTGCACCCGGGGCAGCAGATCGGGGAAAGCACGCAGGAAACAGTCCTCGTAGAAGGCGTTGTCCCGCCATTCGCTGCCATACCTGGTCAGCAGATAGAGGCTGAACAGAAATGAATGCTGGATAAAGGGGATCTCTCCGTAGTTATCCTGGTAGGCCCAATTGTATTCCCTGACAAAGGCCCGGAACATCAGCGGGTAGATGCCAGATCGGCCTTGTCCGGCCAGAAGATTTCGGCATTTCCTGCTGAGGATAAACTTCCCTTTGTATTTCCTGATCAACCCGGCCAGTTCGGCGACCAGCCTGGTGACATGCATCTCCCCGAATTCCGGCTCGGTTCTCAGCTCGCCGAATCGCGACCATCGCCTGTACTCATCTTCACCAATGTAGGCCATAGCGGATTCCCGGCAGAAGTTCCGGGGGAGATTGCCGGTGGCGGTCTGCTTCAAACCTTGGTCACCAATGCCGTCAACCAGCAGATTGAAGAGAGACATTATCGGCGCCTGCGGTACTATGTCCAGGACCGACGGGAGTGTGACCAGGTGTGGCGTATCGAACGGAAAATATAGAATGCGGTGCATCTGTTTCGGAGAAAGTCCGTGGAAGTCAATGGAGGGGGCCTGATTGCGCTGTTGCATGTGCCTGCTGATAAAGGCGTTGGCCTCTTCCAGCGAGTCAAAGCTCCGGCCCTTGAGCAATTCCTTCACTTCAGCCATAACGGTTCCCATTTCAGCATGTTGCCGGCCGGTTTCCTGCTTCCGCGCACAGCATTTCTTGTATTTGATCCCGCCGCCGCAGGGGCAGGGCTCATTTCTGCCTATTTTCATGATCGAGTCCTATATTACAGATATTGTTCCGGATTCGGGAGGTTTTCCACTTCAAGGCCCGACTGGGCACACCACTCGGCAAGCGCCTCCCTGGTCCGATTATCTTCAAACTTATACCATTCTTCCAACAGATTTTTCTCCGCAAGAAAATCCTTGAATCGCCCATACGCGCCCCGCCGCGAGAAAATGCCGTGAACCCGATCGAGCTGCTCCGGAAGCCGCAGCCTGACAAACTCCATCACCAGCGGTTTGCCCAAGCCGAGATCGTTTTTGTAAGGAATGTCGACATAGTCGTCATTTTCCCCAACATCCTCCGGCATTTCATCTATGTTGGACATGACAGAGGCAAAATACGTTTCACCGGTCGTGCGGCTGATGACCGCGGAATGCTCGCCGTATGCGGCGCTGCTCACAAAATGAAAAGCGTCTTCGATGATCCCGTAATCCATCCCACCACCCCCTGGCAGTTGATTCTCAACCGAAAGTGCTCCACTTCCTGCCTGCATCGATTCATCCAAGGCTTTTTTATCTGCTTCTTCATATTACTCCAACATTTTGCTTTGGAATGATCTCACGCGTAGTTTTCAGTCCCCTCTCTAATGATAGACAGGTATGATTCATACAGATAGACCCGATCCCGTTTTTTACCGCTCGTTTCGAGCAGTATGCCAAGATCGACCAGCGCATTGACGGCATTTCTCGCGGCAGGCTGACTTACCCCCAATGTTTTGGCAACCCCAGGCACTGTCGCAATTGGAGACAGATACAGCATATTCAGAAGAGACAAGGCTGTAGGCGCGGCTTTACCAAGTCGGGAAATAGCGTTACGGTGATCATTTTGAATATCCATGATCGCCCTTGCCGCATCCGTCGCCTGTTTCGATATCTCATAGACTCCGTTCAAATAGAATTTGATCCAGCCTTCCCAGTCTCCATCACGCCTCGTAGCGTCAAGTCTTTCATAATATTCGCTTCGATGCTTTTTGAAGTAGAGACTCAGGTACAGCAAGGGCTTTTCAAGAACCTTGTCATGACAGAGGATGAAAGTAATCAGCAGCCTTCCGATACGGCCGTTGCCGTCAAGAAAAGGGTGTATGGTTTCAAACTGGGCGTGCGCCATACCCGCCTTGAGGAGTGGGGGCACATTTTCGTTATGAAGGAATTTTTCCAGGTCTCCCATGCATTGCATTACTTCGTTGGGCGGCGGAGGAACAAAACGGGCATCCGAAGGCTTCGTACCGCCAATCCAATTCTGTGAAGCCCTGAATTCTCCCGGATTCTTGTGCCCTCCCCTTGTTCCTTCCAGGAGGCGTACATGAATCTCCTTGATGAGGCGCAAACTCAGCGGTAGTTCTCCTAAACGACTGAGACCATACTGCATGGCCGAAACATAATTCGATACCTCTCTGATGTCATCCCGGGAGGTTTTTATCTCGATGTTTCCTTCAAATTCCAGGAGATCGGCAAGAGACGCCTGGGTCCCTTCTATCTGTGAGCTTAGTACGGCCTCTTTCCTCACATACATGTAAAGGAAAAGTTCGGGATTCGGTAACGTGTAAGTGCAACCGTCCAGGCGCCCTAAAGCCCTGTTCGCCCGTTCCATGAGAAAGCTCATCTCGTCATCGTAGACGAGAGGCGGATCGGGAGGCAGGATGTTGGGCATAAAAGCGCTGAAACCGTCAGGTCCTCTCGATTGGATAACCAGCTTTCCACTGCGCGGGGATACTTTGGTGAACATATTCTCCTCGGAAACTTTTCCTCTTTTATTTTGCTTTGTTTCGACTTAGGAAACGTTTCTTTCTTAAGGAAACCGACTAAGAAACTTTATGGCGTTTTTCTTTCTTAGTCAAGCAGTTTCTTCCAACAAAAATGTTCAAGGCAGCCGAGGAAAAACCCTGAACCTTCGCTAGCTTCTGATGCATTGCAACAACGCTATTCGGGGCAATTGGAAAAATAGGGGAATATCCCGCTTCTTTCTTCTGAGACCGTTCCATCATTGGTCCGTGCCAGAAATTGCTTCTTGTCGGGGGCTAGACCCCTTTGTCTTTCCCTTACCCTTTCCTCCATGTTTCATTATTACAGGCCAGGCCCGGCTGTTTGTGACCTATGCCGGTCGGAAAGGCTGTTTGCGGAGTTTTTCGGGAAGAGGTAGGGAGAAAAGGGACGTGGAGAACTGCATTAAGTATGGTCCCTGGAATTCCTGAGTAAGGTGTCGATGTATTTCCTTCGAGATTTTCGAATAGAAAAATAGACAAGAGCGTCCCTCGATTTTCACACTCATCCTCCTTGGCACGTCGTGAGGGTTCTCGCTTCAACCAGCTGTAAAAGCCGCTACGCGATATACCGAACAGCCGGCTCATTATCTTAACTGGAAAACGGAGCCGCCATTGCTTCATGAACGCGCACCAGGCACCGATGGGCGGTTGGAAGCCTTGGAAGCTGCCATCCAGTTTCCCAATGTACCTTTGGGGATTGCCAGCCGGTCCGCTGCCGCCTGCTGCGACAGACCTTGCTCGGTTACCAGTTTCACCGCCTC
>DASRZQ010000174.1:0-5680 GCA_035686205.1 Geobacteraceae bacterium | reverse complement strand
GAGTTCGTTGAAGAAGAAAATCTTGCAGACGGGCACTTTCACTTCCCAGACCGTGAAGCCGAATTCCCATGCCCGCTCTTCGTCCGAAGTGAACGAGGAGAGATTATTGAGCCGCACCAGCCTTTCGCGTTTGCCGGTGACATCCAGCAGTTCGTGCTCGTCTTCGGCAAACACCCCGCGGTACAGGGTCAGCCAGCGTTCGCCGGGTAATCTCTTCGCCAGCTCGAACTGGGAAAATTCATAGAGCAGGTCCAGCTGGGAATTGATGGCGTTGGTCCTCTCGCTCCCCTTCATGCGGTCGATGGCGAAGCAATAATACTCTTCCGAATGAATTCCCTTTATTCTGGTTTTGTGGAAAGTGGGCTGCAGGCCGATCCTGCTCTCCACCCAGCCCTTGAGGACGGCGCCTTCGACCGAGTTCGATTCCATTCCCCAGCCGCGCAGGAAACGGAGATAGCTGTTCCTGATGCTTTTCCGCGCCTTGTCCGTGGCCTGCTGCCCCCATTGGTGCAGTTGAAACTTGACCGACATGTAGTCGTTGAAAAAAACGGCCCGCTCCTCGGCCGAATCCATCGCCTCCAGCCGCTGAAACAGGAACTTGTTGGCCTCGCGGACCCCCATCAGCGCTATCGCCTGCGGATTGTCGTTGAAATGCCGCGAAGCGATGACCCATGGGGGGAGATTGCAGTGATTGTAAGAACCGGTCGGCATTGGATCGTCACCTCAATTTAATTCGAGTAATAAGGCTGAAACTCAGCGACTTTATCAGTCAAAGGGGTAGAGAATAGGAAAAGGAATCCTTGAAAACCCTGTTAGCCACGGATACACACGGATCTTCACGGATAAAGGCAAAATAGGCCTTAAATATTAGATGAAATGGATTTTCCGGCAAAAATTTTAAGCTTGGTACATCCGTTCATAAATTCGATGACGTATCAATATTTCGGCAGAAATGTTGTCATTTCGAACAAAGATAGAAATCTTGCAGGTTTTGCCGCATGCTTTAAGATCTCTCCCTTTGGTCGAGATGACATCAAATTTATGAAAACGTGGACTTAGGATTTCATCCGTGGACATCCGTGTTAATCCGTGGCTGAAGAAGGTTTTATTTCCGATTGCTTTTCCTTAAAGCACCTTCGCCAGCTCCACCAGTGTCTTTTCTATGGGTCCGGATGCGGCGAACACCTCGATGCCCAGCCGTTCCATCTCCATCCGCGGGGCTTCACCGATCTGCGAGCACGCCACAGCCCTGCACCCTTTGAGGGCATCCGCAATGGCGTCCAGAAGATGCTTGCGCAGAGGATGGTCCGGATCGTACGAGCAGTACCGCTCCACTATCATTTCTTCTTTGAGCGTTGCTTCGCCCCCGTCCACTTCGTAAATGAGGAAACGCTCCGCATGTCCGAAATGCTGGTTGATTTCAATTCCATCCTTTGAAGTCACGGCAATACGCATATATGTCTCCTTTTGCAGGGGCAGCCCCGTGCGTCTGCCCTCAATGTGGGCGGCCACAAGAGGCCGCCCCTACAAAATCACACTTCCACGGGCGCGAACGAGAACGCCTTCTTCGAACATGTCCTTCCGCACGCTTCACAGCCTATGCAGTTGCCGGGGTTCTCGACCGTCATGAACATCTTGGCGGAATCGTCTTCGTCCACCTCTTCGAATTTGAGTACTTCATGGGCGCAGACCTTGAAACAGCGGCCGCATCCGATACAGCTCTCCTCATCGATTGACACGATGAATTGGGGTGTCCATTCCTGTTTATCCTTCGTAAGTCCGGTAAGATAAGCCATTTTTTCAATCCTCCATACGATTGCGTTAGTTTGGACGGGTTCCCCCGGCCTTTGTAAAATGCTGAAAATTCCGTTATCAAGACCTTTACTTCAAAAAATTCATCTCTCGCGAAGACGCCAAGAACGCTAGGTAAAATCTATTAGTCACGCCGACAGGTCGGTTAACATTTGAATACCTTTGCGGCTTTGCGTGAATAACAAAGGTTTCCGGGTTCATTCTTCCTCAAGAAAGGAAGCTCTGTTTCCCTTGTTCATCGCCTTCTTCAGCCAGGGCGGAGGGTTCCCGCGCAACACTTCCTGAAGCTTCTCCACGATTTCCGCGATGCTGGTCTCCCGTCCGGTCTTCATGGGATGTATCTTCCTGGAAACGACCTTGGCCGCGGCCGGTCCGCCGATCTGCATTGTGTAGACAATGGCGCAATCGGTCAGCGCGGCAACCCGCGATGCAATCTTGTCCTCTTCGTCGTCAGCCGATTTCCCCACCAGAACGGTTTCCACATAATGGGACTCTTCCGGCCCCACTTCCCAGATAAAGAAGCTCTCCGCCATGCCGAAATGCTGGTCTATCATCTCGCCTGTCGTGCTTGTAAAAGCTACTTTCATAATGACTCCTTCCGATTTCATTACTCCCCCCAACCCCCTCTTATCTTAAGAGGGGGAGCATTAGAAGAGCCTGGCTCCTCCCCTTAATTTAAGGGGAGGCTGGGAGGGGTTATGGCTTTGGTTTTCAGTTATGCGCCAGTTTCTGCGCTTCCCTGGCATTGGCCTGGAATATGTTGGCCGTTTCGAAAATCAGATTCATCGTCCCCTTGTAACCGACCCACATTTTCTGGTGGGCGCCCAGCCGGTCGAACACCGGCAGCCCGGCGCGCAGGTGCGGGATGCCGCCGAGTTTAGCCGCCGCCTGGCGGCCGTTGCTGTTCGCCACCAGCAGATTGCTGCCGGCCGCCACCCCTTCCAGGTCTTCCAGGTCGCCGACAAACACGTTCTCCACCGGAAGGGCGTCGAGCCCGCGCACCCTGGTGGCGGATATGGCGGCCTGTATCTTGCACCCCATGCCGGCCAGGAAGCCGGTCATTACCTTCAGCAGATCCCCTTCAAGGGCCAGGGTGATCTTCTTGTTTCCGAACTGGTAATGGGAATCCACCATGGCGTCCATCAGCCTGCTGCGCTGGCGCCGGAATTTTTCAGGGATTGGCCGTCCGGAGATCAGGCTAAGGATTTCCATCAGCAGATCCGCTTCCGCGATCCCGGTGACGGAAGTGAGGCCATAGGCCGGAATGCCGAACATCTCGCCGAGGTGCAAGGCCGCCTTTACAAGGGAATCGCCGATATACAAGGTGGCGGCGCTGCGCCCCGCCTCCCTGATCCGGTCAATGGAACTCCCGCCCGTCGAAAGGGCGGACACCGTTTCGTCCACGTGCCCGTCCAGGGCGCGCGAAATATCGGGGATAACAACGGGGTCGAGGCCGAATGCCTCGCAAATCTCCCTGATCTCCTCCACATCCGCCGGGGTAAGGAAGGAACCGGGCAGAATGTTTATCCGGTCGGGAATCATTCCGCCACCTTCCGGGATAGTCGATACAATCGCCTCGACCGCGGCGGCATAACCCTCCTGAAGGGAACCGCAGTAATCGGGAGTCGAGGCGTAAATGACCGGCACCTCCTCAAGTTTCGGGTTTTCCATGCGGAAATGGGTTATGGCGCTGCGTACGTCGTCTCCCATGGTCTCGGTCAGGCCCGATGTCATCACCCCGACCACGCCGGGATTGAATTTCTCTATTACCTTCTTCAGCCCCTTTTTCAGGTTCTCCCAACCGCCGAAGATGGCCGTGTCCTCGCTCATGCTGGTGCAGTTGAGGGCTACAGGCTCCTTGAAATGGCGGGACAGCTGGAGCCGTATGAAAGTGGAACAGCCCTGGGCGCCGTGCAGGAGCCCCAGCATCCGGTCGATCCCGAGAAATGCCAGCGTTGCGCCGAGGGCGGGCGAATTTTTCTGCGGATTGACCGTTGAGTTCTTGTCCGGGACCTTGACCCTGGACTCTTTCAGGACCTCTCCGAGAAATCTCTCCCCGTGCGACTTCGCCTGGGCCACGTCATATTCCGTCTGCGCGGCGATTTTCTCCCACGGCGCCTTGCCGTTGAGCACCGGCCAGATGGGGTTGTTGACCGTCAGGTCGAGCTGTTCGGCGAAGGTCACCATCCCGTCGTATCCCGCATAGGGATGGGAGCGGCCGTGATTTATATCGAGAAAGGGGGTTTTGGTCTTCAGCGCCAGGAATTTGGTCTTGCCGCCGGCGACGATCAGGTCGGGCATCTTTTCGTACATGACCTGCAGCAGCCCGGCGCTGCTGGTATCGTCAATAATCCTGGCATCCTTGTGCATGAGGGCCTTCATCCGGTAGAAGTCCTCCAGCGTCGAGTTCTGCGTCCCGGCGGCAAGTATCTCGACCCCCAGCTCCCTCAGCGCGTTGACCATGGACCAGGTCTTTACCCCGCCGGTAAAAAGGACTGAACGTTTTCCCTCAAGCCTGGCGCGGTAAGGGGCCAGCTTCGCCCGGCAAGCCTCTTCCTCTTCGGCGATCAGCCTTTCCACCCGCTCCTGCATGACGCGCTTCTCCAGCCCGCCCACGGCGTCGTCCAACTCCCGGGCGATGTCGCGCAGCGCTTTGGCCGTATCCGTCATGCCGTAGAAAGATTCCTCCAGGTAGGGCATGCCGTATGTCTTCTGCATCTTCTTCGCCAGGTTGGTCAGGCTCTTGGAGCAGATGATGACGTTCAGCTTGGCCCGGTGCGCGTAGCGCAGGTCCTCAAACCTTGCGTCGCCGCTGAAGCAGGAGAGCACCCGGATGCCGACCTTGTCGAACAGGGGCAGCATCCCCCACAGGTCGCCGGCAATGTTGTATTCGCCGATCAGGTTGATATCGTAGTCGGTGGTATGTTCCGGCTCGGCGGTGCCTATAACATATTTGAACAGGACCTCTCCCGCCAGGCGGTTGCCTATATTTTTATCACCGATAAAGCCGGGCGTGTTGACCGGAATGACCGGCATGGAAACCTTGTCCCGGGCCGCATTGCAGACCGCCTCGATATCGTCGCCGGTCATGGCGGTGACGCAGGTCGCGTAGACGAAGATCGCCTTTGCCTCCGGGTACCGCCCGGCCAGTTCCCGGATCGCCCGGTAAAGCTTCTTTTCGCCGCCGAACACCACGTCGTTCTCCATGATCTCGGTGGTAAAGCCGCGTCGGAACAGCTGGGAGCCCGACGAACGGGCGCCGCGGTTATCCCAGGAATTGCCGGCGCAGGCAATAGGGCCGTGTACCAGGTGGATGACGTCGCTAACCGGCATCAGCACCACGCGGGCGCCGTCGTAGGCGCAGCTTCGCTCGGCGCCTTCACCCGGCTCCGATTTCTTGCAGAACTTGGGCGCGCCATTATCATGGGTTTCACATTCCGTTACATCGTAATAATCAGGCTTGGCCATAAAAACCTCATAATTATCAAGCGGCATTTTGCGGTTCGGCCGCATGCCGATTAAACAAAAAAAGCGCCCACATTCGTGAAGAATGTACGGCGCCTTTGCCAGAAAATTTCGTAAATTTATTGCCTCGACGTGACTTTGTTTTGCACGCCTCATGCCAATTCCATCAAACCTGTTTCTGCGCTGTTTTTTCGCCTCAGCCGGTCCGGGCACAGGGTGGCAATTCATCTTCTGCCGAATTTTTGTGCATATCTGCGGGCAATGACCCATTTTTTTAACAAACCGGTCCGGCCGGGGCAAAAATCCGCGATTATTCCCGGCAAATTTTATCCTTTCATGCCTCCATGGCTCAACTTGTAGTCAGTTGCTGGATACACGAACACAGTTACAGCATACAAATTAT
>DASRZQ010000173.1:0-92442 GCA_035686205.1 Geobacteraceae bacterium | reverse complement strand
CAAGTAATTCCAGACCGGCGATGTCATAAGAATTTGGCTATTGACTTTTTCCCTGAAAAAACGGAATCTGGCTTTATTTCAACAGGGGCGCAGGTGGAAAACAAAAACAATCCACATAACGAACCAAATCCGGACACTAAGAACCTGTCGGCTTTTATTATTGAGCTGAACATTGCGCTGCGTCTCGTTACTTCTTACCCGAAAGACCATCCGGTCATTACTGCTTCCATCCAAAAGGTACTGAAACTTCTCGAGAAACTGCATGAGTCCGGTGAGGAAATAACTATCGGCGTTGCCCGCGACACCCTCATGGCCGGACATGCGCCACTGGATTCGAAGAATCCCGTTTACAAAAATCTGGCCAGGGTACTGTTCGATCACGATATAGCCGCCATTACCTTTAATAAGAACGTCACTCCTGAAGAGCTGAAGAATTTTTGCCGGCTGATGCTTCGCAAGCGGGAAGATATCCGGGAGAGCGGTGGGATTGAAACGGTTGCCTCGGAAGCCGGCGTCTCCAATATACGGGTTAAAAGAATCAATTACAGCTATTTTACGACAACGGAAGAAGACCGTATAGCGCCTTCCGGAAGCGAAGGGAACAAGAAAGACGAAGCCTCGCTCTGGGAAAATTTTGTTCACGGCCTTCTAGACGGGAAACTGGATCCGAGCGGCGTAGGTGTTGATTTCGCCGGTGCAATGGAACCCGGATTCCTTGCCGATATGATAAATGGACTGGATCGCAGTTCAGCGATAAGAATGGAAAATTTCCTGGGAACGATAGATTCTTTCGTGGGGGGGCTGGACCGCGGCACATCAAATGACGAATTTTATAACGAATCAATCGAGAAATTCGGCTCTTTTGTCAGCAGGCTGAACCCGGAACTGCGCAAACAGTTTCTGAACGGAACATTTTCCTGTATTGAACCGGGGCGAAACCTCGGGAAGGAAATTCTGGACAGCCTTGGCGATGATATTGTCCTGGAAGTCCTGGAAGATATCAATTCCCGGGTGACCTATTTGCCTTCTTTGACTGCAGGGCTTCTTCGCAGGTTATCGGAAAACAGCCCTCTGAATATGCCGGGGAAAACTTCTTCCACTCCGTTGACCGAAAAAACGTATGAGCAGTTCGGGGAAAAACTGCGCATTGTTTTCAGTGAGGAAGCGCGTGATGAATTTGTTCCTGACTCTTACCAGAAAGCTTTGGAGGCCATTACATCCTCCGGCCGCGTTTCGACGCCGGAATTGGAGGATATTGCTGAATTGCGGGAGACATTGCTCGGTCACTCCGTTGAAACGCATATCTGCAGGATAATTCTTGAAATAATGCGTGAACCTGCGGAGGACTGTCTGCCTGAAGCATTGGAACGCAATTTTCTGGAACTTGTGGACTATCTGCTCGAAATGGGGGATTTTTCTTTTCTGGCGAGGATTTACGGACAACTGGCGGATGCCGGAAGCGCCCCGAACGGTATTTCGACACAAAGCGGTTCGGGGTTGCAGACAAAATTCCGCGGCAGGGAATTTGTTGAAAAAGTCCTGTGCGGCCTGGATACATGGGAAAAATCGAAACATTGCGAAATACGGGAACTTATCCGCCTGATCGGAAGCCCCTTCATCGATCAGTTGCTGGAACGCCTGGCCGAAGAACAGAACATGTCGATGAGACGGTTTTATATCGACTGTCTCATGGACCAGGGCAATAAAATTCTTGACCCGGTAATATTGAGGCTGATGGACAAGCGATGGTATTTTCTCAGAAACCTGGTCATCATCCTTCGCGAACTGGATGACCCTTCGGTTCTCAGGCATGTTCGCCGGCTCTGCAATTCTCCGCACCCAAAAGTCCGCCAGGAAGTTATCAGGACTTTTCAGCATTTCAGGCATCCTGAGGCAGACAATTTCCTCATCCTGGACATGAACAGCTCCGACAGGGAACTGCGGCTCAATGCAATCCAGCTGGCCGAGAAGAGCCGGAGTCCGGAAGTTTTCAAGAAACTTCTTTCTTTGCTGAACAGAAGAGGGCTTTCTCAGGCGGACCTTGAAACCAAGGTCGCCGTCATCCGGACTCTTGCCCAGATAAGAAATCCCGAAGCCTTGCCGGCCCTTGTAAGGATCATGCGTTCGAGAAGTTTCCTGCGCCCGCACGCGCATGCCCGCCTGAAGGTGGAGATCATCGGTTCGCTGAATAATTATCCGACAGACAGGGTCAGGCCGTTGCTTGAAAAATTGTCGGAGTCGGCCCGGAACGAACTGGCCGGGCTGGCGCGTGAAACATTGAAGAATGTTGAAGGTGAATGATGAAAACGGACCGTATGGCGGCAATGCAGAATTTCGTGCGCCAGTTGAATACCACCATTTCGGCTGTTTCGCTGTATTCGTCCGGCCACCGGCAGGTTCGGAACCTGGGCGATTCTATCCTGTCAAACCTGGAAAAAGCCTTTGGCGATAAGGCCGAGCTTTCCCTCGTCGTCATAGACGGCGAACTGGTCGCCGACGGGATTCCGCTGGGTGAAAGCCTTCATCTGGCCCGGTTCACGCAGACACTGGCATCACGCGGAATCGGCCATATCAGGATTATAAGGGGAGTGGATCAAAGCGAAATACTGTCCATGGTTGAAAGCCTCTCAAGACAGAATACCGGTTGCGAAATACTGTCGACGGCCAATATACGGTATGGAAAAGTCGAAGTCCGATTTTCCCGTGGCGGGAAGAGCGAACCTGCTTGTGATCAGCCGAATTCCGCGACGCCTCCCACAGTCGACTCCGAAGACGTGTCGAAATACACGGAAATATGCGAAGAGATCAGGAAGCACAAAAGACTCAAGGTTACCGGTATTCTTGAGATCGTGCGCGGATTTGTGGCTGCCGTCAGGTATGAAGCCAATCCGCTGATGGCCCTGGCGCCCTTGAGGGCAACGGACGAGTACACTTTCATCCATTCCATGAATATCTGTATTCTCAATCTGGCCCAGGCCATGGCCCTCGGAATTGAAGGACCGCTGCTCCATGACGTTGGCGTAGCAGCGCTGCTCCACGACGTGGGCAAGTTTTTCGTTCCCCTGGAAGTCCTGAACAAGCCCGGTCGCCTGGACGAAGCGGAATGGAAGATTATCAGGCGTCACCCGCTGAAGGGGGCGCAATACCTCCTGGGTACACCGGGCGTGCCTCATCTGGCGGTTATTACGGCTTTTGAACATCACATGAGGTACGATTTCACAGGTTACCCCGAAATTACGGGCCAGTGGCAGCAGAACCTGTGCAGCCAGATGACCACGGTTTCCGATATTTTTGATGCAATGAGAACGAAACGGCCGTATGAAGAAGCGATGGAAATGGACAAGATCAGCCAGAGGATGCTTGAACTTGCCGGCACCGCCCTTCATCCGGCGCTGACCGGCAATTTGCTGAAAATATTAAGCGATTTTACTGAAATTCAACTTGATAAGGATTGAATAAAATATTATTTGTAGCCGGTTGGAATTTCTTGCGGGACAAAAAACCGGCAGGTGAAGAATGAACATATTTAATTTCTTTTCAAGTAAATCGAAGGCCTTCCTTATCACTCTCGGGGCGGGGCTCGTCGGTGTTGTCGGACTGTTCGATTATTTGACCGGCGACATTCCTTTTTCCCTGTTTTACCTGATTCCCATCTGTTTTATTACCTGGTATACCGGCATGCATACGGGGATCCTAACTTCCTTCGCCTGCGCCCTGATATATTTTTTCGACCAATATACCGATATCAGGATCCCTTATTACCAGCCGCTTGTTTATTGGAATACTTTTATTATTCTGGGGTTTTTCCTGGTAGTAACCTGCAGCCTGGCCAAATTGAAAGCCGCCCTGGACAAGGAAAGGATCCATGCCAGAACGGACTATCTGACCGAGGCGCTGAATGGCAGGTCTTTTCGCGAACTGGTTGAAACCGGATTGATCAGGGCGAAGAGATACAAGAGTCAAATGACGGTGGCGTATATCGATCTCGATAATTTCAAGATTGTCAATGACGGTTTAGGTCACAGCGTCGGCGACGAGCTTCTGCGCAGGGTGGTGCAGACCATAAGGGGCAATCTCAGGAGGACCGATACGGTGGCGCGTCTGGGCGGGGATGAATTCGCGATCCTTTTGCCCGAAACTTCGTCGGAGCAGGCCAGGATACTGGTGGACAGAATTCAGGAATCTCTCCTGAAGGTTATGCGGACAAATGACTGGCCGGTTACCTTAAGTATCGGCGTGGTGTCTTTCGTCAGTCCTCCATCGACGTTTGACGAACTGATCAGGGTCGCGGATTCAACAATGTACTGCGCGAAAAGCGGCGGGAAGAACCAGGTCAACTATGTCGTCATCTGGGATGAAAGCGCCACAACATGAGTCGTGCCGGGGTGTCGCCGCGCGTTTTGCGGAATTCTGAATCAGTGACGCCTTCACGCCCTCGTCCGCGCGGAACGCCTCGGTTTCTTGCATTCCCATGGGATTAGACCAACCGGCGAAGTTCACCCGGCGTCACAGGCGCGAAACGGTGTCAGCGGCGTTCAAACCCCGGCATTCCGCTTGCCTCGGCGTTCAGGCGTCACGGATTCAGGAGAATGCACGTAAACCGGCGGGGGATTAATTCATATCAAGGAGATCGGAATGGTGAAGAGAATACTTGCTTTTGCGGTAATGATGTTAATGCTTGTCACATTGCAGGCCGTGGCCGGGCAACCGGCCGGGGTGACGGGCACCGTCTTCAACAAGAGGTTTATTCCCAACATCAGGCCGATGATGTCCTACGACCAGATCGTCCGGGTCACGGGCGCCCAGGGGGCCAAGGTCGGCGAAAGCAGGTCGGGTTCGACTTCGGTTTCAAGCTACCGCTGGAATGGGGGCAGGGGATCGGTTCTGAATGCCAGGATCGCCGGAGGCAAGCTCCTTGATGCGACGATTAAAGCGCCGAACGGGCATACATATGCCATCGGCAGGGACGGAAAAGTGTCGGACCTGGGAGACTGAGAAGGGACTGGTGCAGACCGGTTTAAGACCGCCTAGTAGGCGCAATAGGGTCCTGTGCCGAGGGTGGAGGTTTTCCCGCTAATGCCGATAAAGACACTGCGACCGAAAAAGAAAGGCATGCCCCAGTCGAACCCACTGGACACGCTCGGCAAAGTTCCGCCGATATCACTGAATACATTGTTGGATGTCCTGAATTGGGCGATGGCATTGCCAATCTGGAAAGTGACCTGGCTGCTGGGGGCGCCGCCTGCTCCGGTGTTCGTGGCGGTGAAAGATAAAGTTGACGAGGGGCAATACCACTCCGTATTTGGCGAAGAACATGCGGGCAGCGTGGCTGATGATATGCCGAAGGTGTTCTCGTTGAAAAATAAGCCGTTTGAACCGGTATCCATGAAAGCGCTGCCTGCCTTGCCATTGATTGCCGTGATGAAATCTCCCTGCTGGTCGGTCGGAAGGGCGGTCACTGACGATGGTGTATTGTTGGCACGGGTTCCGATGCCGAACCGGACTTCGCCGTTGACCAAAGGCGCTCCACCCTGGGGCACGGCAGGGAGGGTTACAAGAACGCCGTTGTTGTCTACCGGTAGAAGCGCCACCGGATTCCGGACCTGGTTGCCAAGGGGGGCAGTGCTGCCAGTGCAGGTGGTTCCGCTGCAGGAATAATACGAATTGTTGCTGGCCGTGCTTGCGCAGGCGGAGCCGCAGTCTTCGTCGAAAAGGCCGACTCCCAGGATGCCGTTGAATTTGGCATCGGCGGGGCTTGCCAGCAGAGAAGAGCAACTGGATGGAACGTTGCCGAACGAAGCGTCTATGACATGAATGGGAACCGTGACGGTCGGCTCCCCGTTCAGGATAACGTCGGCCGATTGAACGGGACCCCACAGCGCCGTGCCGTCGGCGAACTGTATGCATTCGGCGAGCGAGCCGCCGCCGGCCGTTATCTGGGCCGGAGCGACGGAAGTCAGTACCTGTTTGAAAATGCGCAGACCGGAGCTGCCGATGTCGAGCAGAATGTCGTTTATCGTCTGGCAGTTGGAGGTGCCGGGAGTGCAGACGGTGATGCTGACGCAGGGCTTGTTGGGGTAGGTGTTTGAAGCGCAGAACCCCCCGTTGACGGTTACGGTAAGGGCATTCGGACCGGAAGGCGCGGGCGGGGTGCTTCCCGCGGAGTTGGAGGAGCCGGAACCCGAACCGCCGCCACCGCCGCCGCAACCGGCTGTCATCATGATAAGAAGAATTGCCGATAGGGTTTTATTTGATATCATCAATGCTTACCCCCGGCGGAATCAGATCGGGCACATAGGCCCGGCCCTGCAGATTCCGCATATGTCCCCATTGTTCGACTACTACCCGGTCTGACCGGACCTTTGAGTATCTCCGCCCCGGCTTGCGCGGCGACTTTTGCAGGGCCTGCAAGTATTCAGGCGCATAGGATCCCAGCAAGGTCGATAAATCGGGGCGGGTCAGCCCGTTCCAGGCTATGGCGAATACGATTCCGGATGGGGAAATGTATTCCCTGACGACATTGACATCGGATTGTATTTCCTGAACCGAGTAATTTTCATGGTTGGTCGTGGAATGACGGACGGCAGCGAGGGCCTTGCGATCGGCGGGCACCGAATCGGCGGATTCACCGAGGGTTGCGCGGCAAAGATGCACGGCTGCAGGAATGGAGGCTAAAATGCAGAAGCACAAGGCAAGTGCATGGTACCTGATTTTCATGGCGGATTGTTCCTTTCCGGGTAAGACGCCGGAATGCTTCCCGGCCTGGCCCGCGCTGATGAGCGCCCGTGAAGATCAAAATAAAACCCTGCATCCGTTAAGCTTTCATGCCTTGGATTGTCCGGAACAACTCAGTTTTGGGCTTTGCTGAAAATGGGATAGGCCGCACAGTTAACCCGGTTAGGCATGTATGGTACCGCGCAGGCTATATGGAACCAACAGTCCGCGTGCTCCGGCTTGAAGGCGTCACTGATTCAGCAAAGAGTTAATCGACTTTAAGTATAACAGAGCGCCGTCCGATGTAAATTGCGCAACATAGCATCATTTCCGGGTTTTTGTCCCATCGGGCAAATCATCTGTAACGGATTGTGATATAAAGGCTTTTCCCGCGAAGAGTTTGTGGTATAAATTGATTACTCGTAATGAATAACAACCTGAAAATCGGTCAGGCAGTATTTGTATTTCCCCGTGAAAGGATTTCAGCATGAATTATCCGGTCTGGTACCTGCCCTCTTTAGGCGGCGGCACCCTCATTGCGCTCATATCCATTATCCACGTGTTCATATCCCATTTCGCGGTCGGCGGGGGGCTTTATCTGGTCTGCGCCGAGCGAAAGGGGCTGCGGGAAAACAATGCATCGATCCTCGATTTCACAAAAAAACACGCGAAATTTTTCATGCTGGCAACCATGGTAATGGGCGGGATTACCGGAGTCGGCATCTGGTTTGTCATATCCCTGGCCAATCCCTCCGCCACTTCGCTGCTGATCCACACCTTCGTTTTCGGCTGGGCGACGGAGTGGGTGTTTTTCATCGTGGAAATCGTGGCGATTTTCGTGTACTTCTACTGCTTCGGCAGAATGGACACGAAGGTTCACCAGGTTGTCGGGTGGATTTACTTCATCGCCGCATGGCTCAGCCTGTTCATGATCAACGGCATAATCGGCTTCATGCTGACCCCCGGCGGCTGGACAGCGGGCGGCGGTTTCTGGTCGGGGTTTTTCAATCCGTCATTCTGGCCATCGCTGTTTTTCAGGACCTCCGTTTCATTGATGCTGGCCGGAGTTTACGCCTTCCTGAGCACTTCATTTCTCGATGATCTGGCGCTGAAAACCGTCATGACCAGATATTCGGCGAAATGGGTGCTGTTTTCCCTGCTCGCGGCCGTTCCGACCGGATACTGGTACCTTTCCATCCTGCCGAATCAGGCGCGCTCGCTTGTCGATGGGGCTTCCCCGACCATTCAGAGGGCAATAAATTACGGCACATACGCGGTGATTTTGCTGATCGCGGGAACTCTTCTCCTCCTGCTTGTGAAGCCTTCATTCCATAACAGGCCGCTTTCATTTTTCGTGCTTGCATGCGCCTTCATTTCCATGGGATCTTTCGAATGGACCAGGGAGGCGTCGCGTCGTCCTTTCGTTATCAACGAAGTTCTGTATTCAAACTCGATATACCTGAATAATCTGAACGATATTAACAGGGACGGTTTTCTGCAGTCCGCCAGATGGGTCTCGACGCGGGACTTGAGAGACGATAACCTGCTGCGGGCGGGGCGTGATATCTTCAGGAACCAGTGCTACGCATGTCACTCCGTGAGAGGATTCAACAATGACATTGCCGTCAGGACCGCATTTATGGATTATCCGTCTCTTTACAATTATATTGGGAAAATTCATCAGATTCGCTATTTCATGCCTCCTTTCGCCGGCAGCGATTCCGAGAGAAAAGCCCTGGCATTTTACATTATAAGGGGCATCCAGGGGAAACCGGTCGCCTTCACGGAAGAGCGCCATGTCTCAACGGAAAAGGGCGAAGAGCTGTTCGAAACGCACTGTACCATCTGTCATCCGAAAGAGCTTGTAAAGGAAAGGACCGCCGGCTGGGACAGGAAAAAGATTCGCTGGGCCCTGGACAACCTCAACCGGCTCCAGAGTGCCATGCCCGATTACGGGGGAACGCCGGAAGAAAAAGACCAGATCGCCGACTACATATTTTCCATGCAGGGAGGTGCCAAATGAATGCTCTGCTGCCGACACCCGATCCGATCCCGGTTGCATGGGGATATTTCAAATTCCTGTTGATGGCAGTCTTCCCGCTTCATCTGATCCTGATGAACGCGATGGTCGGCTCGACGGCCGTTGCCGCCTTTGCCCGCATGAGTAAAGACGAGACGATGAAAAAGCTGTCCCATGAACTTGCGCGGGCAATCCCGTTTTTGATAGCCTTCGCGGTAAACCTGGGCGTCGCTGCGCTCCTGTTCCTGCAGGTCATCTACGGCTCGCTCTTTTACACGAGTTCCGTCCTGATCGGTATTTACTGGATATCGGTCATTCCGCTCCTGATCGCGGCGTATTACGCGGCGTACCTGTTCGACTTCAGGTTTCTCCGCCCGGGGAGGCTGAGCGGGGCGGCGATATTTCTGTCACTGGCCGCTTTTCTGTCGATTGCATTCATTTATTCCAACAACATGACGCTTATGCTCAATCCGCAGAAGTGGAACGCCTATTTCGAACATACCGCCGGGACGGCCCTGAATCTCGATGATCCGGCGCTTTTCCCGCGGTACCTTCATTTCATGATCGGCGCAATTGCGGTCGGCGGACTGTTCGTTGCCCTTTTCGGAAAATTCAGGAGGACGATGGATCCTGAAATCCGCGCCGCCACGGAAAGAACCGGGATGAATGTTTTCTCCGTCATGACCGGCCTGCAGATCGTGGCCGGCTTCATATTCCTTCTGTCGCTTCCCCGCAGGGTAATGGTATCCTTTTTGGGCGGCAATGTCCCGGCCACGATCTTTCTGGTTGCCGGCTTCTGTCTCGCCCTGCTTGTTTTCGCGGCCGGCATGAAACGGAAGGTATACGTCAGTGCGGCGCTTGCCGTGCCGCTGATTTTCATCATGTCTTTCATCCGGGATTTCGTCAGGACCGGCTACCTGAAACCGTATTTTTCCCCCGGTTCTCTCATCCTGATACCGCAATATTCGCCGATGATCATGTTTTTCGTCGCGCTGGCGGCGGGAATAATTGCCGTAATCTGGATGCTTCGTAAAGCCGGTGAATCTTTCCGTCAGACGGCGGATAAATAAAGTTATCCACAAAATGACTTAATATATTCATTCATAAATTCGATGACGAATAGACATTCTTACGGAAATGTCGTCAATACGAACAAAGAGAGAAATCTGGAAGATTTGGCCGCATGCATTAAGATCTCTCCCTTTGGTCGAGATGACATCAAATTTATGAAAACAGGTACTTTGGAGTCCCATATTGCCGATCCCCGTTCAAATAAAAAAATACCTCGACTCGCGCGGCGTTGACGGACCGTGGCAGATAAGCGGCGCCACGGGCGATAAGTTCGCGGGCGCCGTCGTGATCCCCTCCCTGGCGGAAAACGAGAGTCTTCCCGCGACCCTGGTTTCGCTGGCCCGGAATCCCCTCGACCTGCTTTCCCGGTTCCTGGTCCTGGTGGTGGTCAATCACCGGGCCGATGCGGACCCGGCGGACAAGGAGGATAATTTTCGCCTGCTGAAGCGACTGGAGCAGGGGAATGACTTCCCCCGCACGATCAATCTCGCCTGGGTGGATGCCGCTTCGCCGGGAAAGGAACTGTCCGCCAGGGGCGGAGGGGTGGGGCTGGCCCGCAAGATCGGTTTCGATTTCGCCTTGCCCCGGCTGGACCATGGCCGGGGCGAGGCGCTTCTCGTCGCCCTGGATGCCGATACCCTGGTCCGGCCGGATTATCTTCCCGCCCTTGTCAATCATTTCCGGACGGTGGCTTGCGGCGGTGCCGTCATTCCTTTCAGGCACCGGGAGGGAGATTCGCCGCGCAATGACGAAGCCATAAGGCGTTACGAGCTTTTCCTGAGGTGCTACGTGCAGGGGCTGGCCAGGGCGGATTCTCCCTATGCCTTTCATACCGTCGGGAGCGCAATGGCGTGTACGGCCGGGGCGTATGCAAAGGCCGGGGGAATGAACACCCGGACCGCCGGAGAAGATTTCTATTTTCTCCAGCAGCTGCGGAGAACGTCGGGCGTGGCCCAGGTGGAAGGGACGGTGGTCTATCCCTCGGCAAGGGCTTCGCATCGGGTCCCTTTCGGCACCGGCCGAAGTGTCGGCCGACTTCTTGCCGACGGGGATGAGGCGGTATTGTTTTACCGCGCCGAATGCTTCCAGACGCTGGGGGAATGGCTGGCCCTGGTGGCAAAACATATTGACCGGCCCGGACGGGAAATCCATGCCCGGAGCGGGGACATTTCCGGACATTTGCACGGATATCTGGACGATAATGGTTTTCCGGAGATCTGGGAAAAACTCAGGCGCGCGAGCCGCGACATTGCCGGCCTGTCGTCGGCCTTTCACGGCTGGTTCGACGGCTTGAAAACCATGAAGCTTATCCATCACCTTTCCGCGGGCCCTTATCCAAGGTCCCGGCCGGAAGAAGCCGTTCCGGCGCTTTTGCGGTGGGCCGGCCTCGAGTCCTCCACGGACATCGGGAATCAGCTCGCGCTGCTGAGAAATGTCCAGATCGGCCGGTTTTCCTGAAAATCATGGCCGTCAGGCCTTGTTTTGCATTTTATGCTTATATAGGTTATAGTGGCTTCCAATGATTCGATCACTCCAGCAAATTGACGGGCCCGCGGAAGGCCTGCGCACACGGTCGGGCCGTGTTCCGCCGTCGGATGCGCCTGACCGGGGGTACCCTGAAAGGAGTCGGAAATGACGAAAGAGATCCCTCTTCAATGGAAAGCGGCTTTTTGCCTTCTGGCGGTTTTCGCATCCGTCACGCCCGCATTCGCCTGGGATGATAATACGAGAATTTTGCTGGCCTCGAAGGAGACCATAGACAGCAAGCCGCCTGTCGAGCAGCCGGAGAAGAGCGTCAGGGCCTTCGAGGAGACGGCAAAAATCAACGCGGCGGCCGAAGTGCTGCATGAAATACTTAAAATACCCGAACAGGTTATCCCTCCCGCTCTTCTGAGAAATGCGTACGGCATAGCCATAATTCCAGGCATTCTCAAGGCGGCTTTCTTCCTGGGAGGGCGTTACGGAAGCGGCGTAATGCTGGTGCATTCAAAGGAAGGGGGATGGAGCAATCCGGTATTCCTCAAGCTCCTCGGGGGCGGCTTCGGGTGGCAGATCGGCGTTCAGTCGACTGATGTGATACTGGTATTCAAAAGCAGCAAAAGCATAAACGGCATAACGAAAGGCAAATTCACCCTCGGCGCTGATGCGAGCGTCGCGGCCGGTCCGGTGGGGAGAAGCGTGGAAGCGGCCACCGATGTGCAGCTGAAGGCGGAGATATATTCCTACTCAAGGAACCGCGGCCTGTTCGCCGGCGTATCCCTGGAAGGGGCCGCCATCCAGATCGATAACGATGCCAATTCGGTTTTCTACGGCCACCGGGGAATCGGGGCAGGCGATATATTCACGGATAAGGAGAATTACTCGCAGTCCGCGGAAAACCTGAAAAAAATACTGACCGAGTATGCCTCCGAGCATAACCTGGAGTAGCAGATGTCTTTTTCCGGACCGATCCGAAAGTATGAAGGACTGTCCCGCGGTGATTTCGACGAAATCTCCGCCGCCGCTGACAGGGAATATGAAAGCCTGTTTGACCTTTACCGTTATTTTCATGCCAATCCGGAACTGTCGGGAGTTGAAGAGAATACCTCGCGGAGGTTTGCGGCGGAACTGGAAGCCACCGGGTTCCGGATCACACGCGGGGTCGGCGGTCACGGCGTGGTGGGCGTGCTGGCAAATGGCGAGGGCCCGACGGTTATGGTCAGGGCCGACCTGGACGCCTTGCCGATCCTGGAAAAGACTGGCCTTCCCTACGCCTGCGGATCAGGGGGCATGGGCGACAGCCGGGAAGACGGCGTCATGCACGCCTGCGGCCACGATGTCCACATGACCGTGCTGATCGGGGCGGCGCGCCTGCTGGCGCAATTTGCAGGGAAATGGAAGGGCACCCTGGTCATGATCGGGCAGCCGGCCGAGGAAACCGGCACGGGCGCCCTGGCGATGATCGAAGACGGCCTCTTCACAAGGTTCCCGAGGCCGGATTGCATTATTGCCCTGCATGTGAATCCGCCTCTGCCCGCGGGAAAAGTCGGGTACTGCGTCGGGGATACCATGGCGGGCTGCGCGTCTCTCGACCTGAGGATCCGCGGCGTCGGAGGGCACGGATCGCGGCCCCATGAGGTAAAAGATCCCATTGTCATGGCCGCCGGAACGGTAATGCTGCTGCAGACGATAGTCAGCAGGGAGATCGATCCGAAAGAGACCGCCGTTGTGACGGTCGGTTCAATACACGGCGGTTCCAGGAGCAACATCATTCCCGATGAAGTTGCGCTCAAGATAAACTATCGTTACTTTTCTCCCGATGTGGACCTGCGGATAAAATCGGCCATTGAGCGCATTGTCAATGGGGTTGCCGTTGCGGCGGGCGTTCCGCGGGACAGGATGCCCGTCCTGTCGGTCGAGATGACGGGGCCGCCGATTTACAGCGATCCGGAGATTTCAGTCCGCATGGGAGAGCTGTTCCGGGGCCTCTTGGGGGAGGAAAATGCCGTAAAAATAGATCCGATCTCTGCAAGCGATGATTTTGCCCAATTCGGCCGCGTTGAGCCGGAAATACCCCTGTTCTATTTCTGGCTCGGGGTGTCGGACCCGGAAAAAGTGGCGGCTTGCGCCGCCGAAGACGCCCCGCTGCCCGGCATCCACAACCCAGCCTTCGCTCCTCTGCCCGAACCGAGCATCAAAACCGGCGTCAAGGCCATGACGGCCGTCGTCATGGACATGCTCCGCCGCTGAAGGAAAACGGGGCGCTTTTCCGCGCCTTCATGCCCGACGGTTTCTTTTTGCCTCTTCAAGCAGTCGTCTGGTTTCCATTTCGGCATCATACTTTTCAACGGCCGATCGTAACGCCGCGATAATTTCCGCGTCATTCCAGGGCTTGACGAGAAACCGGTAAACCTCTCCCGCATTGACGGCCTTTATCGCATCCGCGACGCTTGTGCTTCCGCTGAGTATTATCCTTACCGTTTCCGGATGTTTGACTTTAATTATCGAAAGTAATTCCGCCCCTTCCATGCGGGGCAGGCACTGGTCGGAAATGACAGCCTTGACGCTCGTGCGGTTCAGGACCTTGAGGGCGCCTTCACTGCCGAAGGCGAAATGGATTTCGTATGGTTCGCGCAGAAGGGTTTGTTGAAAAGCGAAAATTATGTCAGGCTCGTTGTCAACGATCAGAATCCGGTTCTTCATGGTTCGCTCCGACCCGAGGCCGGCTGATGCCCCGGCAATCAAAAACGATCGCGTTCGATCATGAGAATAACTGCCGGTTTCCCCGGATCGTCCGGAAAAACCGCGGTTATCCGAAGCGGTTCCCCGTCCAGCAGGACCTTGCCGGTCAAGGGTTCGCGGCCGCGCGGCCGGGCAATGAAATCATTGATGGCCCGGGGGAGTATCATGATGTCGTCGTCGCCGTATCCTGTTCCGCGGCTTCGGAAAATGTTTTGCGCCTCCCTGTTGCACAGGATTACCGACTCATTGCGGTCTATGGCGACAACGCCTGCCGGCAGGGAATCGAGAATGATTTCGTTAATGCTTGCGGACGCGTTGTCCAACAGCGCCTTTTCACCCGTTCTCAAGAATCCGAGCTGGAAATTGGCCTGCTTGAGTTCCTCGATTTTCAGCAGCAGTTCATTGCTGAGCAGAATATTTTTCCTGTTTAGAAAATAAAGCTCCAAGGCGCTGCTTATGGAGTTTTTCAACTCCGTGTCAACCCATGGTTTCGAAATGAAACGATAGATGTGCCCTTCGTTAACGTAGTAAATAATCGACTCGCTGTCCGCATAAGCCGAAAGGACCATGCGAACGGTATCGGGCCACTCCCTGCAGACTTCCCGGAGAAATTCCACCCCGCTCATCCCCGGCATCCTGTAGTCGGAAATTACGACATGGACCGGGGAGACTGCCCTTAGAACGGATAGCCCCTCAAGTCCCGAAGAGGCGGACAGTATTTCGCAATCCTCGGCGGCGAGGCTTCTTTCCAGCGCCTTCAGGACGTTGAGTTCGTCATCGACGCAAAGAATCCTGATCTTTTCTTCCATTGCCGTTTCCATCCTTTACCGGCAGACGGACGGCAAAGGTCGTGCCTTTGCCGATTTCACTTTCGACGGATATTTCGCCGTCATGTTTCTTGATGATGTCGTATGTTATGGACAACCCGAGGCCGGCTCCCTTGCCGGCCTCTTTCGTGGTGAAAAAAGGTTCGAATATGCGGTCGAGGATTGATTCGGGAATGCCGCAACCCGTGTCGGTTATGGAAACGTATATTGAATCGCTCTCATGCCATGTCCTGACCGTTATCAGCCCCTGCTGTTCGATGGCTTGCGCCGCATTGACCAGCAGGTTCACGAAAACCTGGTTCAGCTGGCGCGGATTGCACTTTATCCGGGGGATGCGGCCCAGGTTCCGGACCGTCGTCGCCTTCTGTTTCAATTCGTTCCAGACTATCTTGATGGCGCTTTCCACGCACTCGTTGATATCGGCGTCAATGTAGCCCGACTCGTCAATCCTGGAAAAATTTATCAGGTCCCCGACAATCGTTTTTATCCGGTTCGCGCCTTCAATAGACTCCCTGATCAGGTCTCTGGCGTCCGGCAATATGTGGTCAAGCCTCATATCTTTTCTGATTTCCAGCAGGGCCCCGGCCAATTCCGGGATCCCGGTTTCGTCTAACATTTCCGACTGGGCCCTGATAAAATTTTCAAGGACCTGGACATATTTCGCAAGGGTGTTCAGGTTGCTGGAGATATAGCTGACGGGGTTATTGACCTCATGCGCGACTCCCGCCGCAAGCCGGCCGATGCATGCCATCTTTTCCTGCCGGATGATTTTCTCGCGGGTGGATTCCAGCTCGATGTTGGATTCCTCGAGTTCCCTGGTGAATTTTTTTACCTCGGTAACATCCCGGAGGGTTATCACCGACCCCGGATCGTTTTTCGGGGGGCGTCCCGGCAGTTCATGGAACTCCATCACCAGCCATCTTCCGGTCGGTTCATGGAAATGTCCGGCGCCGTACGGCGGGGAGGCGGGTATATCAAGACCGCTGTCCGACAACAATGCCTTCCAGTTTTTTCCCACTATTTCAGCATACGTTTTCCCGGTAAAATCGCACAGGGCCTTGTTGCACCTCTTTATTCCTTCATCCTGACCGGCCAGGATGACGATGTCCCCGACACAATCCATCGTCCTTTCCCATTCCTGCTTCGCCGTTTCCACCTGTTCGAAAATGGCATGCAGCTGTTCGTGCCGTTCGAGCAGTTCCGCCTGGCTTTTGATGAGGGCCAGCTCCGCTCTTTTGCGGTCCGTGGTGTCCCGGAACGATTCGATTACCGCCATCAGTTTTCCTTCGGAATCGTAAACCGGTTCTGCGTCGAAAAACAGATGAATCTCCCTGCCGCCGCGTGTCGTGAACCATCCCTCGCTTTGCAGCCCCAGCGGATTTATGCGTGATTTCGTCGACTCCGGATACAGCTCGGAGGCGGCATCCGTGTCTCCGTCGATGACGACATCCGCCAGGGTCGGACGAGGTTCTGAATAAAACGGCTGCCATTGCCTGTTGTCGCCTATCATTTCGCTTGCCTTGAAACCGGTGAGCTCCTCGCATGCCTTGTTCCAGATGATGATCCTGTGGTTTGCGTCAAGCACGAATATGGGGGCGGAAATGTTCTGGATAAGGTTGACCGCGAAATCCTTCTCCTCCTTCAGGATGTCTTCCATGATTTTTTCCTGGCGTTTCTTCAGCTCCAGGAAAGACCGGACGCTGGCCAGGATGTCGGGCTTTCTGACCGGCCTGACGAGAAATTCGTCCGCGCCGCACTCAAGCCCCTTTATCGTGTTCTGGGCGTTATTGCGGGCGGTAATAAGGATGGTGGGGATCCTGCCGGTTTTGCGGTGTCTTTTGAGGGTCCTGACAATCTCGAAACCTTCCATGCCCGGCATCGCTATGTCGACGATGATTATGTCCGGCAACGGCGTGCCGGTGACCTCAGTGGATTCTTTGCCGGAATCCGCAAGGACCACTTCGTAACCCGCGCCGGAAAGGTAGCCGGATATCAGTTCGACATTCAATTGTTCGTCTCCGATTATCAGGATCTTGCCCTCTGGATCCATGCGATTCACCCTTAAAACAATCGAAAATTAATTCTACTTTGTCACATTACAAAAGGTCTCTTTCCTGTTCACCCCATCCCCCTCCCAACCTCCCCCTTGAAGGGGGAGGAGCTTACTTTTTCCCTCCTCTTCAAGGGTAGGGTCAGGGTGGGGATGGGGGCGCGATGGTAATCTGACAAAGTAAAATTAAAAACAAGTGTTTAAATTACTTTTATCATAGCCGGGACAAAATGCAAACGCGATGGCAGGAAGCCTGCTTCGAGCCGTGAGGCGTCAGGCGGGGTGTCGATGTGCAAAGGAGGGTTTTGTTTTCCGATAATGGGGAAGTTTACCGGATTTCATTCGGCGTCGATACCGCTGAGCGCCCAGGTTTGTCCGGCGGTGTCGTATGTCAGCTCGTAAAGGGCGGTCCCGTCGCTTACCGCGAAATGAAGCACGGTAACGTCGCCGACCCTGCTTTTCCAGGTATAGGTGACCTCCGTGACGGTATGCTTCTTCCTGTTCCAGTCGAACCATACCGGCCGCAGCAGGTTGCCGGGCCCGAAGACCGCGGCCACGCGGATGTTTTCCCGAACCTTGTATATCATGCCTTATTCCAGCGGCCGGTAGATGCCGACGACCTTGCCGATTATGGACACTTCTTCGCCGGCTCCGGCGCGTATTATGATGTCTTCGTAGTTGGGGTTGGCGGGGCGCAGGCAGATCTGGTTTTTCTTGCGGAAGAAACGCTTCAGGGTGGCTTCACCGTCTATCATGGCCACGACGATGTCATTGTTCACCGCCGTGCTCTGGGGGCGCACAAGGGCGAGGTCCCCTTCCAGTATGGCGTCGTTGATCATCGAGTCCCCTTTTACCCGGAGAAAGAAGGCGCCTCCCGCTTTCATCTGGGAGCGGTCGATGGAAAAATACCCTTCAATATCCTCGACGGCGGGCTGCGGCAGGCCCGCCCTCACCACGCCGACCACCGGCAGGGAAACGGCCCCGGACGAATGGCCGACCAGGGTAATGCCCCGCGATGTGCCGGAGATTTTCCTGATGAATCCCTTTTTTTCCAGCGCTTCCAGGTGTTTCATCACGCCCAGCGTGCCGCTCACCTTCAGGTGGTCGGCGATATCCCGCAGGGTAGGGGGGTATCCCTTGCCGTCAAGGTAGTCGCTTATGAACTCCAGTACGTTTCTCTGGCGCGGGGTGAGCTTTTCCATGTATGCCTCCGTCTACGGGCTGGCCTTAAGTTGTCATATGATAACCATAGTATATTGCCCGTCGGGGTGAATGTCAAGCGATGTTGCCGGGCCGGTCTTTTCCCCTTAAATACGTTGACATCACGCCGGTTTTTGGCTAGTCTTACACTGTTTGCCGGTCCATCCGGAATACTCAAAGAGGTATATGAATGAAAAGTCGCCGGCTTTTCCTTTTGCTGCTTGTTCTCGTCACTTCCCTTGCAGCGTGCAAGAAAAAACAGGAACCATTGTTTTACGAGTCGGGCCGGGTCGAGGCCCCCGTGAAAGAGCCTTCCAGGGAGGTCGTCGCGACTCAGCAGGCATTTACCCTGGCCGCGAAACAGGTTACTCCTTCCGTCGTCAACATCTCGACCATCAGCAAGAAAAAGATGGTCCAGCCGTTTTTTGATTTGTCACCCTTTGACGAATTTTTCAGGGGGATGCAGCCGAAGCCCCAGTACCGCCGCGAAAAGAGTCTCGGCTCCGGGTTCATCATCAGCAAGGACGGCTATATTCTCACCAATGACCATGTGGTCCGCGACGCCGAAACCATAAAGATCAAGCTTTCGAACGAAAAGGTTTACGACGGCAGGGTCGTCGGAAGCGATCCGAAAACTGATATAGCCGTGGTGAAGATAAGCGCCAGCGAGGACCTGCCGGTTGCCGTCCTCGGCGACTCCGGCAAGCTGGAGGTGGGACAGTGGGCGATCGCCATCGGGAATCCGTTCGGCCTTTCCCGCACGGTAACGGTGGGGGTCGTGTCGGCGACCGGCAGGACCGGCATGGGGATAGAGACGTACGAGGATTTCATCCAGACCGATGCGGCCATCAATCCCGGAAATTCCGGCGGTCCGCTGCTCAACATCTACGGCGAGGTGATAGGCATCAATACGGCTATCGTGGCGGCCGGCCAGGGCATCGGTTTTGCCATACCGATAAATATGGCGAAACAGATCATCCCCCAGCTTATAAAAAAAGGCTCGGTGAGCCGCGGTTGGCTGGGTGTTTCGATCCAGCCGGTAACCGAAGAACTCGCCCGGTCATTCGGCCTTAAGCAGGTCCAGGGAGCGCTGGTGAGTGAAGTGATGGCCGGCGGCCCCGCGGCCAAGGCCGGCGTGAAGCAGGGTGACGTGATCACCAGTTTTGCCGGCAAGACGGTCAGGGACGTCCAGCAGCTACAGCGCATCGTGGCCGACACGCCGGTCGGCAGGAAAGTTGAAATGGAGGTCGTCAGGTCCGGGAAAACGCTGAAGCTTTCCATTGTAACGGGCAGCCAGGAGAGCGCGGAAGCGATGAGGCCCAGGCCGGAGGATATCGAGCCTGCCTCCCTGTTCGGATTGACTGTCGAGGACCTGCCGCCGCAGATGCGCGCGCAGGGCGTTGTGGGCGTGCTCGTGACCGAAGTGGAGGACGGGAGCATAGCCGGAGAGGCCGGGCTTCAGGCGGGAGACGTAATCGTCGCCGTCAACCAGAAAAGGATAACGAATCTGTCCGCGTACACGATGGCCATAAAAGAGGCCGCGAAGAAGGGTTCGGTCGCCCTGCTGGTAAGACGCGGCGAAGCAAGCATCTATTTCGCGCTGAGGACACGCTAGGCGGTGTGAAAGACATCTATCTCCGTTAAAAAAAGGAATTCCCATGAGCCTTATTGACAACCCTGAGCATGCCAGAAGACTTGCGCGGGCAATCATTTCCGACGTCGCCCTTTATAACCGCGAGAAGGTGGAGGAAGGGATCAGGAACGACAACATATTCGAACTCCTCTCCAATGAGCTTGAAGAGGGCCGTCAGCATTTCCTGTCCAGGGTTGACCCTTCAATGGTTTCCGTGAAGATTTTCGACCTTGCGGTTGTGGATGTGCTTATCAAGCGGGCCGGGAAAATCGAATCCTCCATCTGGTAGAATCTTTCCGGAGATGTTCCTCTTGCGAGGCGCGGTTCGTCCCAATCGCGCCTTCGTTGTATTAAAGGTATGGATCTTGATGAAAAAGAACTGACATATTCGGATGACGGGGAGCATGAACGTCTTGACGTGTTCGTCTCGCGGGCAATGGGAGAACTGACCCGGTCGACCGTCCGGCGCCTTATAGAGACGGGCTTCGTGACCGTGGACGGAAAATACGGGAAACCTTCCCTGAAACTGAAGGGAGGCGAGCGGATATCCGTCAGGGTTCCGCCACCAGTTCCCGCCACGCCGGATGCCGAACAGATCCCACTTGAAATACTCTTTGAAGACAGCGATATTATTGTCGTGAACAAGGCGGCCGGCATGGTTGTGCATCCCGGAGCGGGGAACCGCGGCGGCACCCTGGTTAATGCGCTGCTCGGGCATTGCCGGGACCTGTCCGGCATAGGCGGGGAAATAAGGCCGGGAATAGTCCACCGGATAGACAAGGATACGACAGGCATCCTAGTGGTGGCCAAAAACGACAATGCTCACCTGTCCCTTGCGCGCCAGTTCAAGCAGCACAGTGTGAAGCGGGTTTACACGGCCCTCGTTTACGGCTCGCCCCGGGAAGAAAAGGGCGTGATAGATGCCGCGATAGGCCGTCACCCGACCGACAGGAAAAAGATGTCCGGGGCGACCCGGCGGGGCAGACATGCGGTTACCAACTGGCGGGTCGCGGGCCGTTACCGGGGCATAACACTCATGACCATTACCCTCGAAACCGGCCGGACTCATCAGATACGCGTCCATCTGTCCGAGGCCGGTTATCCGCTTCTGGGCGACCCCGTATACGGCGGCAGCGGGCGGCTGGCGAACCTTCGGGAACCAGCGCTGCGCAAGATGATCAAGGAGTTGGGACGTCAGGCCCTTCATGCCGGAACCCTGGGCATCATTCACCCCGCAACCGGCGAATACCTGGAATTCAACGCGGCTTTGCCCGAAGATATGGCCGGGATTATACAATACCTGGAAAAAAGCGGATAAATCTCGGGGCTGCCGGTATTATGGCCCGTTATTCGTCAAGGCCGCCAAATTCAAGCGGGTTGTCCCGCGTTACGAGGAGCGACTGATTGAAAAGCAGTAAAGCAGGAAAGATACAGTATTTTGAACCGAAGAGTCTCTCAGGCGCGGGAGTATCCATACAGGGATTCACCACGCGGCATGAGGGGGTTTCGCGTCCGCCATACAACTCGTTGAATCTCGGGCTCGGCACGCTCGATTCGCCCCATAGCGTGGAAGGCAACAGGAGTCTGCTGGTAAGGCATTTCGGGATCTCCATTGAACGGCTGGTCACTGTTAACCAGGTCCATGGGGATGATCTGCTGGTGATTGACGAGCCGAACCCGGATTATTCCCATTTTCTCAAGGTCGACTGCGACGGCATTATCACGAACCAGCCAGGCGTCATGATCGGTATTTGCGTGGCCGACTGCATTCCGGTGCTGCTGCTCGATCCGGTGCGCCGGGTCGTTGCGGCGCTCCACGCGGGATGGAAGGGGACAGCGGCGGGAATAACCGCGAAAGGGGTAAAGGCGCTTGTAAAGCTGTTCGATTCCGATCCGCGGGATGTTCTTGCCGCCGTGGGCCCTGGCATCGGAGCCTGCTGCTATGAAGTGGACGCTCCGGTTATGGAAGCTTTCAGGAAAAGCGGGCAGGATACTTCCCTTTTCGCCGCCGACAAGGGCCTTGGAAAATTCCGGCTCGACCTGCCGGAGGCGAACCGTCAGCAGCTCCTTCGTGCCGGCATCCCGGAAGACAACATGGAGGTTGGAAAGCTCTGTGTATCGTGCAACAGGGAGCTGTTTTTCTCATATCGCAGGGATGGCGGTGAAACCGGGCGGCAGATGGGATTCATCATGTTGAAAGACAGGAAAGAGAAATAAATTCCTGTCCATAACGACTGTAATTTTTTTTGTCAGGAGGCGAAAATGAACTCATTTATCAGGTCCATTCTTCTGGTTTCCGTTTGTGTTTTTATTTTCGGGTGCGCCAACAACCACTACAACATACCCCGGGACGAATACGCGAAAAGGGTAAAAGTCCTCGGAGTCACTCCCATCTTCGTTGACGCCGATTCGGATATCAGGCATCCGGAAAAAGCCGCTGTCATAGCCCTGGTAAAGGACTACAACAGGCTGAACGAAAAATTCCTGGTGGACATGATTAAGAAAAACGGCTCCCATTTTGACGTGAGGTTCCTTGCCGGCGACGAGGATCCGCTGTTCGCCAGCCTCCTGTTCCGTCGCGAGAAGCGTGACGATGCCGAGATCGTCTATAACAAATATTTCTACAAGGCCGACGCCCTTCGCGACTATATAAAGTCCAACCGTGTAGACGCCGTGATGGTGACGGTAATAAGCGGGATAACAAGGCCCGACAAAGTCTATTCAGGCAATCTCATGGATTATCTGGCAACGGATTATAACTTCCTTATCATGACCTCGCAGATACTTGACGCCGACGGCACGATCCTTTGGGAGTACCCGAATTTCCGGCAGAAACATGTTTCACTTTCGCCGTTCGTGGCTCTCCAGTATCCCGATTTCAACGAGGCTGAGGCCAATGTCAGCCCCACGGTGGACGTCAAGTTCAAGACGGTAACGGGCATAAAAAATACCCTGGACAAAAGGGAGAAGGACATTTTCAGGAGAAACAAACAGGTTTCCGAAGCTTACTATTCCATTTTCGATGACATGGCGTCACTGCTGGAGCCCGAAAGCGGCCTGTTCGAGGGCTCGAAATAGCGGGCCGGGAATCATTGTTCTAATATACACAAGAAAGGAGCGTTTTGGTGTCAGGAAAATATCCGCATAACTATTTGAAAAACGTTACGGTACGAATTGATTTCGGCCAGAATTACTACGAGATATCGTCGGAGGTACCGAATCCCTTGCAGGAAAGAATTAAGGAAAGGTTTCCTTTCATGCAGAAGAAAGGCGCCATTGCCGAACAGCTTCAGGTCGTTTCCGAGACGGATATTAAACGCAGGCATGTCAAGGAAAACCACTGGTTCTTCCAGTCGAGGGATGGAGGCAAGACGCTGTGCGTGGCTCCCAATTTCCTTTGGATTGATTATAAAAAATATGATGGTTTTGACGAGTTGAAAGAAGCTTTTTCATCCGTGGTCGAAGGCTTGTTTGAGTGTTTTCCCGAGTTTTCGGCTAATCGTTTCGGGCTCAGATATTTCAATGAGATAGAGATGACAGATCCATATGTTACGGAATGGGATGCTTATCTGAACAGCAACCTGCTGACAATTTTTGCCCTTGCCGATGACAAAACGAAGATATCGAGGGCGTTTCACAATCTGGAAATGAATTACGGGGACATGAATTTAACATTCCTTTACGGGATGCATAATCCAGATTACCCCGCTCCGATCCGTCAGAAGACATTTGTCCTGGATTTTGACGCATACGCCCTCAAGGTCCAGGGCAGGGAAGGCTTGATAAACGGCCTGCAGTCAATGCACGACAAAATCGCGTCGCTTTTCGAAAAAAGCATTACCGACAAGCTTCGAGAAATAATGGGATGACCGGTTCTCTTATTGACCGGTGTCTTACAATAATCTGAATAAAAAAGACCGGAACTGCCCCAGAGGCAATCGGTCTTTTTCATTAACCCGGGAAGGGTGTTAGCGATTGAGCCCGCATCCTTCCATATTGAAGACAACCAGGTGGATAAGCATCACGGCTCGATATCGATGGGCGTGCCGTTCGGAACGAGCGTCCAGATCTCGTCGATTTCGGAATTGGTAACGGCGATGCAGCCTTTTGTCCAGTCATAGGTCCTGTGCCATTTGCCGACATCTCCATACCCATTGGGCAGGCCGTGGATCATGATGTCTCTGCCCGGCGAAATCCCGTGCGCCCTGGCATACCGGATGTCGTCGGCATTGGGATACGAGATGTGCAGCGAGCGGTAGAACCTGCTGTTGCCGTTGCGCCGGTCCAGGTAGTAGAGACCTTCAGGTGTTTTGTCGTCACCCTGACGCATCTTCCGCCCTTCCGGATTCCTTCCCAGCGCCACCTTGTAGCTCTTGATAATTTCACCGTCCTTCAACAATATCATCAATCTCTCGCTTTTGATAACCACCACTTTATCGGCTTTTGTAATTGTGGCCATGCCGGTTGCGGGAAAAAAACAGGTTAAGGTTAAAACAGAAAAAAACAGGGACATGCCAAAAACTGAAAAAAAATGTCTTCCCATATTCTCCTCTAATATTCATGTTCGGTTTCTGAAATGACACAATAGCAAGATGTGTTCCTTTTCTTTTGGTGCGCAAATAAGGCGGGTAAAGCTTGATGTTGCGCGGGTCGAAGGCGGTTTTCATTATCACTGGAAAATATTTTTCAGCTTTTCCGTCTGGTCAAAATTTTGACAAATGGGACAAAAACCGGGATTCGCTGAATAAAATTCCGGACGACAATCGGAAGCCAATCGCTTGGCGTTTGCCGGTTTTTGCCGGATCGTCCCCGTCCCTCCCCATTACGCAACAATGTCAGCATGGATTATTGACCGATCAAGGATACGTACACCCGGTTCTTATTCGTGCAACAAACGCAATTATCAGCAACATGGCAAAGTCGAAGCGGAAATTATTATCTCTGGAATAACAAACCCAATTTTGCTATGATTTTTCATAAATAAGCCCCCTCCATGAATTCCAGAAAGAAGTAATGCTCCAGAATCATACCTCTCATATGGATCAGATAACCTCGGCTCTCTCCCGGGAAGGCGCACACGTAGTCCTGGCGGGTCTCAAGGGATCGGCGCCGGCGTACATCCTCAGCCGGCTGCAGGATAACCGCCGTAACCAGTTTCTCATTGTCGCTCCCGATACGGATTCAGCCGAAGAGATTTGCCGGGAACTGCGCTTTTACTCGGGCTACCGGGACACCGTACTGTATTTCCCCGCCTGGGAGACGGCACCGTTCGAACCGGCCTCGCCCCATCCCGATATTGTCGGGGAACGGTACAAAACCCTGTGCAGGCTGATGGACGGTGTGCCCGCGCTTGTGGTATCGACGATCGCCGCGGTTTCCCAGAAGCTGCTGCCGAGGCATATCCTCGGCGAGTTTTCCCTTTACCTCGTTGCGGGTGAAGAGATCGAACGGGACAGCCTTTTGAAAAAGCTTCTCAATCTCGGGTATTCCAGCGTGCCGCTTGTCGAGGACAGGGGCACCTTCGCCGTGCGCGGCGGGATACTCGACATTTTCCCTCCCGACCTCGGCGGGCCGGTCCGGATCGAATTCTTCGGCGACTTCGTCGATACCATCCGCGCCTTCGACCCTGTTACCCAACGTTCGCTCCAGCCTCTGCCTGAGCTGGTCCTGCTGCCGTCGCGCGAGATTATTTTTACCGATGATACCCTGAAAGAATTTGCCGTTCGCCTGAAAAAGCACTGCGATGCGATAGAAATCCCGGCAACCCGCAGAAGGGAATTGCTGGAGCAGGTACAAAACGGCATTTACCCGCCGGGCGTGGAATATCTCCAACCGCTGATCCATCCCGGCCTGGAAACGATTTTCGATTATCTTAATTCCGAAACGGTCACGGTGCTCATCGACCCTGAATCAATTGACGGAGAAGCCGACCGGTTCGCCGAGGAACTCCGAGCCGCGGAAAAGCGGGCAATGGAACATGACGCCATTACCTGCGCTACGGAAGATCTGTTCCTTGACAAGGCACGGGCATGGTCCCTTCTCCGACGGGGACGAACAGTCACCGTTCCCTATCTGGAGATAACCGGCGATTCCCGGGATTCTCAAATGTTCCGCTTTGGATGCGAAGACAACGGTGAGCTCCGGCTGGATGCCTCTCCAGACAGTGACGGAATCCTGAGGCCCCTGGTTGAACGCCTTTCCGCCTGGCTCGCGGAGAAAACCAGGGTGATGGTTGCCTGCCATCAGCCAGGACAGGCCCATCGCCTGCACGATCTCCTCGCCCATTATCCGTTGCCGTTGCGGATTTCGGACCGGGACTTCCCTGCCGAACTGCCGAATAAAGCGGGAAGGGTGGACATTCTCATCGGCGAAATCTCGCGCGGCTTCAGGTTAAGCGACGAGGGGCTCGTGATCATAGCCGAAGAGGAGCTTTTCGGCAAGAGGGTGAAAAGGCGGGGCATATCGGAAGTACGCAGGAAGCAGCTGCTTTCTTCGCTCGCCGAACTGAAGCCGGGGGACTTCATGGTCCATATCGATTTCGGTGTCGGCTTGTACAAGGGGTTGCAGCACCTGACCCTCGATACGATCGAAGGCGATTTTCTCCTCCTTGAATATGCCGGAAACGACAAGCTTTACCTGCCGATTGACCGGATAAACCTGGTGCAGCGTTACGTGGGCGCCGAAGGGATGGCGCCGGTCCTGGACAGACTCGGCGGCCCCGGCTGGGAAAAGAAAAAGGCAAAGGTACTGGAGTCCATCAGGGAGATGGCCGAGGAACTGCTGAATATCTATGCGGCGCGGCAGGTCAACGAAGGTTTTGCCTTCACTCCCCCGGATGACATGTATCGGGAGTTCGAGGCCTCTTTTGCCTACGAGGAGACCCCCGACCAGCTGTCGGCGATCGAGGATGTGCTGGGCGACATGGGCAGGGACAAGCCGATGGACCGCCTTGTCTGCGGCGACGTGGGATACGGCAAGACGGAGGTGGCCATGCGCGGGGCGTTCAAGGCGGTAATGGACGGCAAGCAGGTGGCCGTGCTGGTGCCGACCACCGTGCTTGCCCAGCAGCACCTGGAAACATTCAGGAACCGTTTTGCCGCCTACCCGGTGAAGGTGGAGATGATCTCCCGGTTCCGTTCCGCCAAAGAACAGAAAGTCATCCTCGAAGAGGTGAAAAAAGGGGAAGTCGACGTTATCATCGGCACCCATCGGCTTTTGCAGAAGGATGTCACATTCAAGGACCTGGGACTTGTCATAATTGACGAGGAACACAGGTTCGGCGTCTCACACAAGGAGAGGCTGAAGCAGTACCGTGCCGTTGTCGATGTCATGACCCTCACGGCCACGCCGATTCCCAGGACCCTGCACATGTCGCTGACGGGAATAAGGGAATTGTCCATTATCGACACGCCTCCGGTCGACCGGCTTTCCATAAAGTCTTTTGTCGCGCGGTTTTCCGACGAGCTGATAAGGGAAGCGGTCATGAGGGAACTCCGGCGCGGCGGCCAGGTTTTTTTCGTCCATAACCGGGTCCAGACCATCCCGGCGATGGCGGAATACCTGTCCAGGCTTGTTCCCGAAGCGAAGCTGGCGGTCGGGCACGGACAGATGAACGAAAAAGAGCTTGAAGATGTAATGATGGGCTTCATGCACGGCCAGTACAACCTGCTGCTTTGCACCACAATCATAGAGTCGGGGCTCGATATTCCCAGCGCGAACACCATAATCATCAACCGAGCCGATACCTTCGGACTCGCGCAGCTCTACCAGCTCCGCGGCAGGGTCGGCCGTTCCAGGCAGCGGGCATACGCCTATTTCCTGATTCCGGGGGAAGGGGCCATTTCCTCCGACGCCAGGGAACGTTTGAAGGTTATACAGGACATTACCGAACTGGGCGCCGGGTTCCGAATCGCCACCCATGACCTGGAGATACGGGGAGCCGGCGATCTCCTCGGCGCGAAACAGTCGGGAAATATCGCTGCCGTCGGCTTCGAGCTCTATACGGAGCTTCTCGAAGAGGCGATAAGCCGGCTGAAGGGTGAGGCGTTGTCGGAAAGGGTCGAACCGGAGATCAATCTGCGGGTGCCGGCGTTCATATCCGAAGACTACGTGAGGGACCCGAACCAGCGGCTGGTATTGTACAAGAAACTTGTCCAGTCATCGTCCGAAGACGATGTTTCAGGGGTCATGGAGGAGTTTGTCGACCGGTTCGGGCCGTTGCCCCTTTCCGTTTCCTATCTTCTCGAAATTATGAAACTGCGGATTCATCTGAAGAAACAGATGATAAGGAAACTCGAATTTGACGGCAGACGGCTGATTTTGGCTTTCCATGATAAAACGCCGGTTTCGCCCGACTGCATAATCTCCCTTATCCGCCAGTTTCCGAAAAAATATCAGTTCGACCCGGACTTCCGCCTCTTCGCCGAGCTGTCCGATACATCCTTTGAGGGTGTTATCGGTGAGGCCAGAAATCTCTTGAAAAGGCTTGTCTGATGTGGTAATTCTACGAAAGTTTGTTTCAAATTCAGTATTAAATCAAAGGAGATATGTTGTGTATCATACAAAATCAGTCAGACTGCTGACCTTGGCTGCCTGTTCCCTTGCGCTTTTCGCCTGCAAGCCGGCTTCGAACGTTGCGTCGAAGGCCGAAGGCAAGGCTCTCGCGGAAGTGAACGGTAAAGTGATTACGGTGGCGGATTACAATGCAGAGGTGGAAAACCTTCCCCCTTACATCAGACCGATGGCCCAGACCCCGGAAGGCAAGAAGGAGCTTCTTGACAGCATGATCGTACGCGAGCTCGTCCTGGAGCAGGCGGAGAAAGACGGTTTAGACAAGAGCAAGGAAGTCGTGGCCAAGCTGGAAGACCTGAAAAAGAGGGTAATCGTCGAGGCTTTCGTAAGGAAAAAAATCGATCAGGACGTGAAGATTTCCGATGACGACATGAAGAAGTTTTACGATCAGAACAAGGACAAGTTCAACTCCGGCGAGCAGATTAGGGCCAGCCATATTCTGGTCAAGGACGAAAAAACCGCCCAGGACATTCTCGCGCAGCTGAAGAAAGGCGCCAGTTTCGAGGACCTGGCAAGGAAATATTCCGCTGACGCATCGGCGGCAAAAGGCGGCGACCTCGGATGGTTCGCCAAGGGGGCGATGGTCCCGGATTTCGAAAAGGTGGCGTTCAGCCTCAAGGAAGGTCAACTGTCCGATGTGGTGAAGACTCCTTACGGGTACCACATCATCAAGGTGACCGGAAAGCGGCCCGCCGGGACGCGCTCGTTCGAGGAAGTCAAGGATCAGATCAGGACGGCAATGCTTCCTGCCAGGCAGCAGGAGATCCTGCAGCAGCTGAAGGACAGCCTGAAAAAGAACGCCAAGATTTCGATCAAGGAAGACGCCCTTAATGAGGTCGGCGGCAAACCCGCCGATAAAAGCGCCGCTCAAACGACTCCCGCGAAATAGAAACCAATGGACCCGCGGCGGGCAGGTCAAAGACCTGCCCGCTCGCGCGGACGAACGCAGCTGTGCTTAAACGGCATAAATGTTCCGGTCATCCGATTCAAATCCATCTCAACCATTAAAAAAAGAAGCGAAAAATGAAAAGAGCTCTTGAAATTTATGTTTTTTCCGTTGTGCTGTTTCTGTCCGTTGCCGCCTCGGCCGAGCAGATCGACCGTATAGTGGCCATTGTCAACGACGAACCGGTTACGCTCTATGAAGTCCAGAAGGAACAGGGCAACATGGCAAAAATGGCCGGGAAAAATCCTTTTTTGCCCGATGGCGACAAGGCCCCGTCTCCTGAAGCCGCTTTGAATTCGTTAATCAACCAGAAGCTTATCGCGATGAAAATAAAAGAGCTTGACATTAAGGTCAGTGACGATGAAGTCAAGCAGGCTATGGAAGACGTCAAGAGGCAGAATAACATCTCGCAGGAAACGCTTGTGGAGGCTTTGAAGAACCAGGGGATCAGTTTTGAGGAATACAAGTCCCAGCTCAGGGAGCAGCTGGAGAAGCTGCGCCTGATAAGCATGGAGGTGCGTTCCAAGATTCAGATTTCAGAAAAGGATATCCGGGATTACTACACGACGAACCCGGAGAAATTCGAAAAAGAGGAAATCTATCACGCCCGCCTGATTACTTTGAATATTCCCGCCGACGCCACGGAAGCCGAGAAGAAGCGGATAAGGGATTCAATTTCTTCGATCTATGCCGAAGCGAAAAGCGGCAAGAACTTTGAAGAGCTTGCCAGGAAATATTCCCAGGATCCCTCGGCGAAGGACGGCGGCGACCTCGGGGCTTTCAAAAAGGGGGAAATGCTTCCGGAATTCGACAATGTTCTGGCAAAACTGAAGCCCGGTGAAATCAGCGAGCCATTTGCAACGCAGTCGGGCATTCATGTCGTGAAGCTGGAAAGCCGCTCTCATGGCGAGCTTAAGCCGTTCGAAAATGTAAAAGGGGAAATCGCTGACCTTCTCTACAAGAAAAAATCCGAGGAGAGATTTAACCAGTGGCTTGCCGATCTCAGGAAAAACGCACTGGTCGATTATCGGCGGTGAAACCCGGTACTTCCCCGCGAATCGGGCTCAGAGGCCCGATTCGGCAAGTTCAAGCAAAAGCTTTTTCTGTGTCTCGGTCAGATGTTCCGGGACGGTCAGCCCTATCCTGACAAAGAGATCACCCCGGCTGTTTTTCCCGAGTTGGGGGAATCCGAAGCCTTTCAGGCGTATCTTTGTTCCCGGCTGGATCCCCGCCGGGATTTTTATTCTCCTGCTTCCTTCCAGCGTAGGCACTTCCAGGGACGTTCCAAGGGCTGCTTCAGAAAAACGGATTGCCTTTTCGACGATTATGTCGTCGTTCTCGCGCGTGAAGACCGGGTCGCTGCCCACCTTGACGGTCAGATACAGGTCTCCCGCCGGACCGCCCTCGGTTCCTTTGCCGCCTTTGCCTGCGACCCTCAATTTGGCGCCGTTCGCAATCCCTGCGGGCACTTTGACCGACAGCTCCTCGCGGACCCCGTTCCTCATGAACGCAACGCGCTTTTCAACGCCCTGGGCCGCTTCGCGGAAAGAAATATGGAGATCGGTGTTGAAATCCTCGCCACGCCTTTTCCTGCTCCTGAACCTCGGCCCCTGCTGAAAATTTCCGCCGCCGAATATGCGGGAAAAAATATCCTCCGTCCCGAATCCCAGGTCCTTGAAGATATCCCCGACGTCGAAACCGCGGAATATGTCCTCCTGCGAAAAGCGACGATGAAAATCCGTCGAGCCGAACTGGTCGTACTGGGTCTTCTTCTGCGGATCGGACAGAACCGCATACGCTTCGTTTATTTCCTTGAATTTCTCTTCGGCCGACTTGTCACCGGGATTCTTGTCGGGATGATATTTGACGGCCAGCTTGCGGTAAGCCCTCTTGATTTCTTCGTTAGTGGCGCCCTTTTTCAGGCCGAGGACCTGATAGTAGTCCTTGTAGTCCATCTGACTGTCCTTTCAATTAAATCTATTCGAATGTAATCGCAGATTATTGCCATGTCAACAGGATGTTAAAATTTTCGATTGACAAATTATTTCGTATTGTTAATATTTAGGAAACCGAACAGTTAATATGACGAAATAATCAAATAACAAATTTTATCTGTACTTTGCCGTCCGGACGACCGGTAACCGCCGGTCCGGCTGTTAATAACGCAATCGGGCTTTGCATTGCTGAATTGAAGTCCGGAATGCATCTGGGAGATTGCATGGAAAAAATTGAACGGATTGCCGGTCTTTATCCGTCCATCATCAGGGTGATGGGAAGGATCCGCAGCATGCTCCACGAAGGTATGGACCTCTCATACAATCAATTCAAGATGTTGCTGGCAATTAACGATAAAGGGAGCTGTTCCCTGAATTCGCTGGCCGGTGACCTTAAGATCGCCATGAGCTCCGCCAGCGAGATGGTTGACAAGCTTGTAAACCTGGGGCTCGTCGGCAGAAGGACGGATTCGGAAAGCCGGCGCCGGATAATCATTCATCCGACGGAACAGGGCAAGAAGCTTATTGGTGAACTGGGGGATGGAATAGTCGAAAACTACAGGGTTCTGTTGGCCAGGCTATCGGAAAAGGACCAGCAGAGACTTGTGGCTGCCCTGGAGACCCTTGTGGAAGTCCTGGGGAAGCTGGAATGAATGGAAATGAATTCGTCTCAATAAACGTTTGAGGAGGCATCATGAAAAAAGCGATCGTTGTCGGCGGCGGTATTTCCGGGCTGGCGACAGCCTATCTTTTGCGTGAAAGGTCAAGGGCCGCGGGTCTGGAGCTGGACGTTACCCTGCTTGAGAAGGAGAAAAGATTCGGCGGCAAGATTTGGAGCATCAGGGATGAAGGATATCTCTGCGAATGGGGGCCGAACGGTTTTCTCGACAGCAAGCCGCAAACGCTGGATCTCTGCCGGAGCCTGAATGTCAGTGACAGGCTTCTCAGAAGCAATGACAATGCCCGCAAGCGGTTTATCTATTCGGAAGGCGTCCTCCATCAGCTTCCGGAAAACGGCCTGGCTTTTTTCCGGTCAAAGCTCATTTCCTGGCCCGGCAAATTGCGCCTGGCGATGGAACCCTTTATTCCCGGTCCTCCGGCCGGTATAGATGAAACCCTGGCGTCATTCGGCCGGCGCAGGCTGGGGGCGGAGGCATTGGGGAAGCTCATTGCACCGATGGTATCCGGCATCTTCGCAGGCGACCCCGAAACGATGTCTCTCGCTTCCTGTTTTCCGCGAATAGCCGAACTGGAAAAGGAGTACGGAAGCCTTGTCATGGCAATGGTCCGGCTTGCGAACAAGAAAAGAAAGGAAAGAAAGGCAGGCAAGGTTGTCTCAAGTGCCGCCGGGCCTGGCGGTATTCTTACTTCTTTTCGGGGAGGCATCCAGGAACTTACGGATATTCTGGCGGAAAACCTCGACGACAATACCGTTATGGGTGGAAAAGCGGTGTCTGGGGTAAGCAGGGGAACAACCCTTCCTTACCAGGTTCACACCGAAAGCGGCGCTTTGGATGCCGATGTGGTGATTCTGGCCGCGCCGTCGTATGCTTCCGCTGATATTGTCAGGGATTTAAGCCCCGGGATGGGCGAAGTCCTCGATACGATCCCGTATGCATCAATGGTCGTTGTCTGTTTCGGATATGAGAGGGAAAAGATCGAGCATGACCTGGGCGGATTCGGTTACCTGATAACGAAGGAAGAAAAGAAAAATACCCTGGGGACCCTCTGGGATTCCAGCATTTTCGAGAACCGAGCCCCGGAGGGCAAAGTCCTGCTGAGAAGCATGTTGGGCGGAGCTTGTTTCCCCGACCGGATCAGTCTGTCAGACGACGAAGTCGTGAAAGGGGTCGGCGACGACCTGAGAAACATAATGGGAATAAAGGAAGCTCCTTCTTTTGTGCGGATATTCCGTCATGAGAAGGCAATCCCCCAATATACTTCGGGACACGGCAGGAGACTGGCCGCTCTGGACGAGCAGTGCCGTCTGCAGCCTGGCGTGTTTCTGACCGGGAATTCCTACAGGGGTGTTGGGCTGAACGATTGTGTGGCGGCAGCTCTGAAAGCCGCCGACGGTGCGATAAATCACCTGTTGCAAAGGTGACCTTGCCGCCCGGCTGCCCTTGCCGGGCCAGGCGGGCATGCCTTTCTATTTTAGGTCATCCCGGTGGTTCAGTATGGTAATACGGCATCCGGGCAGGGATTGCCTCATTTTCCGCAGGGCAATTTCGGTTATACCGGTACCACAGAAAGTGATGCTGCGCAGTCCGCCCAAAAACCGCAGTGCCTCCGCCCCGCTGGCGGATATCGAAGTATTGTAGATATAAAGCCGAGACAGGTTTTTCAGTCCCAGGATGTTTTCGAGGCCTGCGTCGGTTATTCCTTTCCCCGAAAAATAGAGTTCCCGAAGACCGGTCAGCCTTTTCAGGAATTTAAGGTCCGCATCGTCCGAACCATGAAGAAAAAGTGCATCGAGATCGTTTGGGCCTATCGTGTTCAAACACTCGGAAATATCTTCAAGCCTGGTTTTTACATCAAGTCGCAGGCATTTTCCCGCCGGGATGAAAACTTCTCCCCGCGCATCCGCGATGTTTTGCCAGTCCAGGAAACTTTCCGACCGGATTTTCCTGACAAAAAGCGTCCCAACGGACCGGTTTGAAGGGAAGCAAATTGAACGACCGCCATTGAAATGGTCATCTACATGGGAAGTTGAATCATTTTTTCTCCCGAAGACGCCGCGCAACCGTTCGCGGGCCGTTTCGATGTCGGCATCTATCTTCCTGGCCATTTCTGCAAGCAGGTCTATGCCCTCGAACTGAGACTCCTCGACTTTTACCAGCAGGCTGTAAATATCGGTTTCCTTGAGTTTCTCTATTTCTTCCTCAACAGCGCGTATTCGCTCTTTAACCCAGGAAATCTTGCGCTGCAACAGGGATATTTCCGCTGCCGCATTCCCGTCTGCACAGGACCCGGGAGCATTTTCCCACTGTTTCAGAATTGCCCGGAGCGATTCGCGGTCTCTTTTTGCATATGCGTTATTTGCCTCCGCCATCAGTTTCTGCCGCCATTTTTTTTCTTCCTCGTTGGTCGACAGGTCCGGATGAATTGCCTTGGCCACTTTCCGGTACAAATCCTTGAAGCTGCCGGGGAAGCATGAACTCTGGTCGCAGCCGCGATTTTGCCCCGGAATGTCATTAATTTCATTGTTTCGGTCACGGGTAAATGACGGCCCGCGTAAAACTTTTTCGGCTGATATGCGTTTTCCTACTTCGGACGAGTCCGACAGGACCCTGTTCAGGTTATCGAGTTCCCGGATTTTCGGGTCGAGTATTTCGGCGTACATTTTTCTTAATGTGCCTATCTCAACCTTCAATCTGGATAAAATCCGCTCCATTCTGCCAAGGTGTTTTTTTAGAGACTCCAGTTCCTCCCGCTTGTCGGCAAGTTGCCTGCTCTCCCGCTCTGTTTCCTGCCGGATGCCTGTGTTCATGCTGTATTTACGTCTCTCCAGGATAACTTGAGTGCGCTTTCGGGCAACTTCAAGTCCCAAGTATTGTAGTTTATTCACGAAAGAAGCTGCGTGAATATATCATATGCAGTTTTTTGTGCAATATTATAATATTTGGGAACGACCGGAGTTAGCCGGTGAAAAATGAAAAGAATATTGCATGTGAAACCGCAAATAAAAATTATTCCTTGCAATTCGCTATATAATATTATATATAACGAATAGGTTACGGGATCCATGGTTCTGCAGAAGTTCGATGTTCTCTTTTGTTGCGGTCATGAAAGTATCAAAAGTGCATATGACAAGAAACAGAAATGGTTTCCATAAGCAGATATCGCTGGCAGAGAGGCCTGATGTAAGCATGCGAAGGCAAGTCGTTACTGATATGAAGTTGCCGAATTCCGTCTGGAAAAAGAAGGTTTCGGATACCTTGTCTGAGCTGAACATCATTCAGGAGAATTTTTCCGGGAAAGTTGTGATTTGTTTCAAGGACGGCGGAATAAGCTACATAGAAAAAACCGAAACATTTAAGTGATATAGTATCCTGGCCACAGGATAAACCGATTGCAGCATTCAGCGCCAATTTCGTCCTCTGCCTTGCGCAGACTTAACGGAACCCGCATTAATACTTAACGATACATGATAAGTATAAGTGTGGGTTTTGTTTTAATTGATATTACAGAAAGGCCAGGATATTCCAAGTCTTTCTTTGATAGTAGTCAAATTAATTTATTACATGGAGAAAAATTATGTCATTAGAGAAATGCGCAATATGCGGAAAAGAGATTGATACCGAATACTATTTGAATAAAAAGTGTTCCAAATGCGGTTCATGGTTCTGCTTCCACCACCTTGGGCAATACAAGTTTCAATGCGTGAAGTGCCTGACCTATACTCTCAGCAATATTTACGGAAATTGACATAAGGTCCTTTGAAACATCGGCATTCTGCCGAATTTCAATTAAGCTCATGGGATTCAGGATACGATAACGATATGTCCTGAATCGACGATTCGGAAATCAACAAAAGGAGAATCCATGGATATCCTAAAAAATCTCATAAAAGGTCGCAGGAGTTGCAGAGATTTCAGCGATGAGACCATATCCGGAGAAAGAGTTGAATCGCTCATAAATGACGCGGTATGGGTCCCGAGCGGTTCGAACAACCAGCCCTGGAGATTTGCAGTCGTTACGGACAAGTCCATGATGAAAAGGTATTCGGATGCCGCCAAGGAACACTGGCTGAGAAATCTGGACAAAAATCCGCACATGCGGCAATACGTAGAATATATGAAAGATCCGACATACAATATTTTTTACAATGCGCCGGTTCTTATCATTATATACGGCAACAGGGAATCTTACTGGCATGTATATGACTGCAGCATGGTCGCCTATAATCTGCATCTCCTTGCCGAGGAATCAGGTTTGGGGTGTTGCTGGATCGGGTTTGCCCACAATATCTTTGGCGAGCCGGAAACGATGAAGGAGCTGGGTATTCCTAAAAACTACGAACTGGTCGCACCGGTTATCCTGGGCTTTCCGGCTGGCCCCCGAACTTCTGCCGAGAACCCGAACAAGAGAAAGCCTTTTGAGGTAAGTTACTTTTAGTCCGTTTGGGCAAAGTTGCACCCAAGTTCGGCATGACGCAGGCAAATTTTCAATAGTTGGCGGATTATGCATATGTCAGTTCTCAAGGTGGACGGCAGAGACGTAGAACTCAATGACGACGGTTTTCTTGCAAATCCGGAAGAATGGAGCGAAGAAGTCGCCAGGGCATTTGCCAGACTGGAAAATATTCCCGAATTGACTTCCGATCACTGGAAGGTGATTCTCTATATCCGCGAGTATTATCAACGATTTACGATTGCGCCCATGATCCGCAAATTATGCAAGGACACGGGGCTGGACTTGAAGCGTATAGAAACGCTCTTTCCATCGGGACCGGCCAAGGGGGCCTGCAAGCTGGCCGGTTTGCCGAAGCCGACCGGGTGTCTGTGACAAGCTTTCGAAGGGATGGGGACTGGAGCTTTTTGCGGGGAAACCAAATCTTTGGAACGCATGGCAACCGGGGGCGTTATAGCTTTGTCGGGAAGAGCTATGGTCTTTTGATGGACAGTTCATGGGAAAAAATAGAATTTACCTTTACTTTTGAAATGGAGGAATTAGTTATGAAAATTTGTTTTCCGACTGCGTCGGACCAGGGGATTAACGGGACCGTATTCGGTCACTTCGGTTCCGCGCCGATTTTTGTTATTGTAGATACCGAAACCGAGAAGTCGGAGTCCGTCGACAATTGCGACAGCCTTGCTCCCCATGCCGGCTGCAATCCGTTTAAAGCTCTTATCCACAGACAGCTGGACGGAATAGTAGCCGCCGGTCTGGGAGACGGCATGCTGGAAATGCTGAATATGGGCGGGTTCAGGGTTTATCAGGCGGAGTCGGAATCGATCAGGGAAAATGTCGTACTTTTCAGAGGAAACGAACTTTGTGAACTTCAAATTCAGTCCAGTGCGGAAGCAGGAACGTGTTCGGGCGCGGATGCCGAACATGGATGCAGCCATCATGGTCACGACCATTGAATTTGAATATTTATGACCGTTTTAATGCACTACGCCACCTTTCCGGAAGCAGACGCTTTGTTTTGCGGGGGCAACCCGGTTTGTGATGAGGCATGATTCAAACGCACGGGCTGTTCATGAAGTACATGCCCGAAAAGGTGTTTATCATGATAAGTTCAAAAAAATACAGTTACAGGGTGCAACTCAAAACCAGCAGAATCGCCAAGAAATTATCCGGAAAAGCGCCCAGGGAATTGACCCTGTCCGAGCTTCGGCAGATCCGGAACCTGAGCCAGCAGAACCTGGCCGCCTCGATGAATAAAAAGCAACCGAACCTTTCAAAAATGGAAAGGAACTCGGATATGTATGTCAGTACATTGCGGATGTATATCGAGGCAATGGGCGGAAATCTTGAAATTATAGCCAAGTTCCCGGAAGGGAATGTCAGGATAAGCCAATTCAGAGACTGATGCAAAAAAGTAAAAGTATCTGAATTGAATAGTCAAAACAGGAACTCATATCAGTCGTGAAGTGCAAGAGAAAATTTACTTGTCGGGTGGAATTTTCGTTTCCTCGAAAATGAATTGGCAATTTTTAGAACAGTATTTTTTTTCTTGCAAAACGTTATATATTATGTTAGATAACGTTACCCTTGACGACATTCGCCCGTAAAGTTCCTTTAAACCTGAATCAAGAGTACTTCTCTGCCAGAGCTTCCGTTCATTAAAGATTAAACTTTTCAAACGGGCTCAATAAACAAATCAATAATAAAATCAAGCGCTTATTTCGTCCTCTGCCTTGGGCGGACCTAACGAAACCCGCATTGATACTGAAACTATTCAGTATTGGTGCGGGTTTTTTTATTTTCGGCCCGTTTGACAGAACAGTGACAAAAATGCAGAAAAAGAAAAGGGGCAAAATTACATGATGAAGGCAATTCCAGTTCAGGAAGCGGTAGGCAGGGTATTGTTCCACGATATAACGCGCATTGCTCCCGGAGAATTCAAGGGACGGGCATTCAAAAAAGGCCATGTTATCAAGGAAGAGGATGTTCACAAGCTTCTGAGCCTCGGAAAAGATAATGTTTATGTGATGGATATGCCGAGCGGTTTTGTCCATGAAAACGACGCGGCAATGAGAATCGCGCAGTCCGCGGCCGGACACGGTATCAAGCTTACCGAGCCCGTCGAGGGCAAGGTCAAAATGGTGGCTGCCGTTGAAGGATTGCTCAAGGTAAATGTTGAGGCTATCAATCGCATCAACACCATGGAGCAAATCGTTCTTGCAACCTTGCATTCAAACCGCCAGGTGAAAGCCGAAGATTCAGTTGCGGGCACGCGTATCATCCCACTTTTCATCGAAGAAATGAAAATTTCCAAAGTCGAAGAAATCTGCGCCGAGATGAACCCCGTCATAGAAATTAAACCCTTCAATCCTTTCAAGGTCGGATTGATCACGACAGGCAACGAAATTTACTACGGTCGAATCGAGGACAAATTCGGGCCGGTAGTCCGGGCGAAATTCGCTTCAATGGGCAGCGAAGTAATCAGGCAAACCCTTGTCCCGGACAAAGTGGAAATGACTGTGAAGGCAATCCACGATCTGCGTGATGAAGGCGCGGATATGATCATATTGACAGGAGGCATGTCCGTTGATCCTGATGACCGGACTCCGGCCGGCATCAGGGCGGCTGGGGCCGATGTGGTAACTTACGGGTCCCCCACTTTCCCGGGTGCCATGTTCATGCTGGCCTACTTGGGCGAAATCCCTGTCGTGGGATTGCCCGGATGTGCCATGTACCACAAGGCGACTATTTTCGAGCTTATAATTCCGCGCATTCTGGCCGGCGAAAGAATAACGCGCTCCGACATAGTAACTCTGGGTCATGGCGGTTTTTGTGAAGGATGTCCCGAATGCAGGTATCCCAACTGCAGTTTCGGCAAGGGATGATTCACTCTGGTTTGTCAGTCCCTTTTCTCCCGCTCCGATTCCCGATTGTCAGGGACCGGAGTGGGGGGCTCTTTTCAACAGGCAGGTTTGATGAACTTGTAAATTGAAACGGCGAAGGATGGCCAGTACAGGAAGTGTCTGATTTAAGTCCCCAGTTCTATCTTCAGTCTCAGCCCCCCCCAAACATTGGCCGAGCTGTTGAGGACAGAGGGCTTAACACCACGGATGGGCTTTCAAGAAGCCTTACCGGATAACCGGGCTTAGTCCCTGTTACATAACCCAAAGAGGAGGAGAACGTATGATTAAGAAGATGCTTAAAGTAAACGGTGTCGAGAGACATCTGATCGTCGACCAGGAAGCTCTCCTGTCCGACGTGTTGCGGAAGCAGCTTCACCTGACCAGTGTCAAGGTCGGATGCGCGACCGGCACATGCGGCGCCTGCAATGTCATCCTGAACGGCAAGCTCGTTCGCAGCTGCACCACCAAAATGAAACGGGTCGACAACTGGTCGACGATTACCACCACCGAGGGGATCGGCACGCCGATCAACTTGCACCCCATCCAGAAGGCACTCATCTTCCATGGTGCGATCCAGTGCGGTTTCTGCACCCCCGGGTTCGTCGTCTCCATCAAGGCACTCCTCGACTCAAACCCGAACCCATCCCGTCAGGATGTTCGCGACTGGTTCCAGCAATACAGGAATGCTTGCCGCTGCACCGGTTACATCTCCATCGTCGACGCGGCTATGGATGCAGCAAAGGTTCTCAGGGGCGAACTGTCCGAATCCGCTCTTGAATACAAAGCTCCGGCGGACGGAAGGGTATACGGAACACGCTATCCTCGTCCCACATCCGTCGCCAAGGCCTGCGGCCTCTGGGACTTCGGCAACGATAAGGCCGACCAGCTTCCGGAAGGCACTCTCCATGCCGCCATCGCATATGCCGACGTGGCCCATGCAAACATCAAGGGAATCGATACCTCGGCTGCCGAGAAGGCGCCGGGCGTTGTCAAGATCGTTACCCACAAGGACGTCAAGGGCAAAAACCGCATCACCGGTCTGATTACCTTCCCCACCAACAAGGGTGACGGTTGGGATCGTCCGATTCTCTGCGACGAGAAGGTATTCCAGTATGGGGACGCCATCGCTCTCGCGATTGCCGACACCAAAGAGCATGCCGATGCAGCAGCTAAACTGGTCAAGTTCGACCTGGAAGTGTTGCCCCACTACATGAATGCGCCGGCCGCCATGGCTCCGGACGCCATCGAGATTCACCCCGGTACACCGAACGTCTACTTCACCCAGAAGCTGGTCAAGGGCGAGGAAACCAAGCCCATTATAGACAAGGCCGCCTATGTCGTGGAAGGCGAGTACTACCTCGGCCGTCAACCCCAGATGCCCATCGAGCCGGACGTCGGATTCTCGTTCATCAATGATGAAGGCAAGGTTTGCGTCCACACCAAGTCTATCTGCCTGCAGCTGCACCAGGCCATGATCGCCCCGGGTGTCGGCGTCGAGCTCGAAAACCTGGTCATCGTTCAGAACCCCTGCGGCAGCTCCTTCGGCTACAAATTCTGTCCTTCCAACGAAGCTCTGCTCGCGGTTGCCACCATGGCGGTCGACGGCAAGCCGGTTCACCTCTCCTGCTCCTGGGCACAGCTGCAATTCTACACCGGCAAACGCTCCCCGTTCTGGTTCAAGGCCAGACTGGCCGCCGACAAGAACGGCAAGTTCATCGCCGCTGAAACCGACTGGTCGGTTGACCACGGTCCATACTCCGAGTTCGGCGACCTCCTTACCCAGCGCGGCCACCAGTACTGCTTCGCCGGTTATGACATCCCCAATATGCGCGGTGAAGGCCGGACCGTCTGCACGAACCACTGCTGGGGCGCACCGTTCCGCGCATATGGTTCTCCCCAGGCGTTCTTCTGCTCCGAGTCCCTGGTCGACGAACTGGCCAAAAAAATGGGAAAAGACCCGTTCGAAATCCGTGAACTGAACTGCTACCGTCCGGGAGCAACCACCCCGACCCAGCAGACCCCGGAAGTGTTCGTATTCCCCGAGCAGTTCGAAGCTCTCCGTCCGAAGTACCAGAGAGCGAAAGAAACCGCCAAACTGAGAAGCACCGATACCAAGAAGTGCGGCGTCGGCGTCTCCCTCGGCATCTACGGCTGCGGCCTCGACGGCCCCGACTCATCGGAAAACTGGGCTGAACTGCTGTCCAACAACGAAGTAATGGTAGGCAACAGCTGGCAGGATCACGGCCAGGGTTCCGACATGGGTACTTTGGCATTCGCCCACGAAGCCCTCAGACCGCTGGGTCTGAAGCCGGAACAGATTCACCTCTGCATGAACGATACAAGCATGACCCCGAACAGCGGTCCGTCCGGCGGCAGCCGCAACAACGTCGTTACCGGCAACGCCATCAGGGTTTCCTGCGAGAACCTGCTCAAGGCCATGAAGAAGGCCGACGGCACCTATCGCACCTATGACGAAATGAAAAAGGAAGGTCTCGAAACCAAGATATACGGCTCCTGGACAACTCCGTGTACGCCTTGCGACGTCGACACCGGAAAGGGCAACCCGTTCTGCATTTACATGTACGGTCTGTTCCTGGCGGAAGTCGAAGTCGACATCACCACCGGCAAAGCTTTGTGCTATGGCATGACCCACATCGCCGACGTCGGCACCATCACCAACCAGCTGGTTGTTGACGGTCAGATCTTTGGCGGCCTGGCCCAGGGTATCGGTCTTGCGCTGACCGAAGACTTCGAGATGATCAAGGCCCACTCCAACATGATCGGCGCGGGCTTCCCATACTGCTATGACATACCCGACAAAATGGAAGTCGTCTATGTTACCAAGCCCCGTGAACACGGTGCCTTCGGCGCCGGCGGCGTCGGTGAGCTTCCGCTGACCGCACCTCACTGCGCCGTCATCAACGCCATCGATGACGCCTGCGGCGTACGTATCCGCCACCTCCCGGCATATCCCGAGAAGATCCTCTTTGCGCTCAACTCGCCGAAGAAGGCCTTCGACTGTTCCGACGCGCTGGCACTGGGCTATGTATGCCAGGATGTAACTTCCGAACCGCCGAAGAAGAAGTAAGAATTTCAAGCGGATATAAACACCTGGAGTCGGTGCCTAGCAGGGCCGGCTCCAGAAAACTTTCATCGTAGTATATTTTATGTTATAACGATGGGGAGTCGCTGCAACGGCAGGCTCTCCATCGTTTTCTGTTACAGCTATCCCCTGTCGAAAGTAAATCCCGAGGAAAGAAGGTCCGGATGGAAAAGAACGAACTCATTGAATGGGAGAACAAGTGCATCCAGGAAGAGCCTCCCGAATGCAACTCTGCCTGCCCGCTTCATGTGGATGCAAGGCTTTTGCTGAAAGAGATTCAAAAGGGTAACTGGGATGCCGCTTACAAGGTTCTGAACAAGACCATGCCTTTTCCCGGTATCCTGGGGCGCATATGTGATCATCCCTGCGAGGACAGATGCAAACGGGGTCCAGTGGGTGGACCCATAGCCATCGGAGCCCTGGAGCGGATCTGCGTTGAGAAGTTTGCCGGGAAAAAACGGGTCCAGCCGTTGCCGCGCAAAAGCCAGAAGATTGCCGTTATCGGCGGTGGTCTTGCAGGTGTGACCGCAGCCTTGGATCTTCTTAAAAAGGGGTTCTGTGTGTCCGTCTTTGAACAGGGCGATCGTCTTGGCGGTTATCTCTGGGACCTGCCGGAACAACTGCTACCTCGGGAAGTCATCAGTGAGGAACTGTCGGTGTTTGAAACACTGATGGCTGACATTCACTTCGGGACTGGACTTGACAAGACGCTTTTCGATCAGGTCTGTGAAGAATACGATGCCTTGATCCTCGACCGGGACTCGCTTCATGGAATCGATCTTTCTCTCAAACTGGATTCGGACGGTCTCATAGACATTGATCCCGCGACTGGCACTACAGAGAGGGAGGGAGTATTCGCTGGCGGCGGTACCCGCTTTCGCGGCGGTTTCTCGCCGGTCATGGAGACGCTCGAAGGAAGAAAACCGGCTCTCTCCATAGAAAGGATGATGCAGAAAGTCGGACTGACTTTCGGCAGGGAAAACGAGGGACCATGCAGTTCCCGGCTTTTCACTAGCACTGAGGGGATTGACCCATTGCCGCGTGTCGTTCCCGCGGATGCAGTCAAGGGGTATACCGAAGAAGAGGCGCTCAGGGAAGCGGAGCGCTGCATTCAGTGCGAATGCATGGAGTGCGTGAAGAAGTGTCTTTATCTGGAACGCTATAAGGGATATCCGAAAAAATACGCCCGTGAGATATTCAATAATGAACGCATTCTCTTCGGCGCTGCCCACCAGTATAATGTTTTCACAAATTCCTGCAGCACCTGCGGCCTCTGCGAGACCATCTGCCCCAATGACTTCAGCATGGCCGACCTCTGCCTTGAGGCGCGTCGCACCATGCTGAAACTTAAAATCATGCCGCCTTCTTTCCATGAGTTCGCCCTCCAGGACATGGCGTTCAGTAATGGTGAGCCGTTTTCCCTGTGCCGTCATGCACCGGGCACCACGGAAAGCGCCTGGCTGTATTTCCCCAGTTGTCAGCTCTGCGGCACTGCACCCGGCGAGGTACTTTCATCGTATCGTTACCTGCAGGACAAATTATCCGGTGGTGTTGGGATACTGCTTCACTGCTGCGGCGCCCCCGCCTTCTGGGCAGGACGGGAGGATCTCTTCCAAACGGCCCTTGATGAGATTCGTGATTCCTGGGAAAAAATGGGCAGGCCGCAAATTATCACCGCCTGTCCAACCTGCCTGAACATCTTTCAGGAGCATGCGCCAGAATTAAAGCCGGTATCCCTCTGGCAAATCATGCTGGAAGCCGGTATTCCGGAAGCCGCATGCGTGAAAGGGACAACGCGGAGCACCGTAGGTGTTGTCGACCCATGCGCAACCCGGCATAATCAGGTTGAACAGCAAGGAATTCGAAGTATTCTCGGAGCTCTCGGCATCAAGGTGGAGGAGTTGCCTCTGAGTGGAGAAATACCTGAGTGCTGCGGCTACGGTGGACTCATGTATAATGCAAACCCCACCCTCTCCCGGGATGTAGTAGCCCGGAGGACATCCGCAAGCGACAACGACTACCTGGCCTATTGCGCCATGTGTCGCGACAATTTCGCATCAGCGGGGAAACGTGTTTCACACCTCATTGAGCATATTTTTCCTGCTGTTGAGGGCGGTGATCCGGCAGCCCGTAGCTGGGTTTCCTGGTCGGATCGTCGTACCAATCGATGCCGGGTAAAGGAATGGGTCCTTGGGGACCTTGGTGAAAGAGAGGAAGCCCAGGTGGAGGAATACGAAAAACTGAAGCTGACGATGGCGCCCGAAGTTCGGAAAAGGATCGATGAACGGAGAATCCTTGAGGAAGACATCCGCAAGGTTATTTTTCATGCGGAAACGGCCGGAAAGAAAATGCAGAGCAGGGAAGGTGGCAGCTATCTCGCATACCTGCAGCCGGAAAATGTGACTTTTTGGGTAGAGTATTCACCGGACGGTAATGGCTTCACGGTCCTGAACGCTTACTGTCACAGAATGAAAATCGTGGGGTTAAAGAAATGAATTTCTCTCAAGAGGCAGCCGCCTGGTCCTGTGCATCCTGCGGGGGGAACCTTGAACTTGTCAAGGTACACTTCTCCTACATGAAGGGAAATTTTGAAGTAGATCTGCCCGCTTGCGCGGCATGCGGTCTCGTTCTGGTTCCGGAGAGTCTGGCTTTGGGAAGGATGGCGGAAGCGGAGCGAATCCTTGAAGACAAGTGAGGCCCGGAGCGAATGCTTGTCGAGGATTGCTCCTCTCCACGAAGCGGAAAGCATCAGGAAATCTCTCGGAACGGCCTTGCGGCCCGGAGGATTTGCCCTGATTGAAAGGGTTCTTTCCCTCCATTCCTTTCCTGCCGGCGCGGTACTTCTTGATGTCGGCTGCGGTTTTGGCGCTACGGCCGCTCATCTGCAGCGGAACCGGAACCACATGACAATCGGGATGGATATTTCCGCGAAAATGCTTATAGAGGCCGGTTCACTCCATAGCAAAATTCCGCTGGTGCGCGGCTGTGCGCGGCATCTGCCTTTCCGCCGAGGAAGTTGTGACGGGGTGATTTGCGAGTGCGTTCTTTCGCTCATTGCGGAAAAGCAGCAGGTTCTGCGGGAATTCCACCGGGTTCTCCGTCCGGGAGGGTTGCTAATAATCAGCGATATCTATTCCAGGGAGGAAACGGAAAACCGGGGAAAAAACGGTTTGCCCGTTGCATGCCACTCCGGCGACGCATTTGTAACAAGTCCGGTTGAATCACTTCTCAAAGAGACCGGTTTTGAAATTCCCCTTTTTGAGGATCATTCCTATCTTTTACGGGAGCTCGCCGCCAGGCTCATATTCGAATGCGGCTCTCTCGATGCGTTCTGGTCGGAGGTGTCGGATGGGCTGAATTGCCGTGACGTCAAGTCCATATTTTGCGGCGGCCGTCCGGGTTATTATCTCCTCGTTGCGAGGAAAGACTGATTATACGGAGCGGAATGAAATGAATGACGAACAGTTCAGAATTTTGGAGCTTGCCCAGAAGGGTTACTTCTGCAGCCAGATAATCATGCAACTGGCTCTTGACCTGAAGGGAAAAGACGATGCGGACCTGGTGAGGGCCATGTCCGGGCTGGCTTTCGGGGTGGGCTGCGGAGTCGGCACGTGCGGTGCGCTGAGCGGAGCGGCTTGCGTTATTGCCTTGTATTCCGGGAAAGGCAATGACGATGAAGAGGAGCACCCGGCAAAGGAGACGATGCTGGCTGAACTGGCGGAATGGTTCGAGATGGAATTCGGCAATAAATACGGCGGCATAATCTGCGAAAAAATAGCAGGAGAAAACCTGGAACACCGGGACCGTTGCGGGGCCATAGTCGTCGACTGTTTCGGCAAGGCGAAAGAACTTCTGCTCGAACGCGGTTTCGATCTCTACGAATAAGCGGCGATGGGAGGCAAAGAGGAGATCATACTCGCCGAAACCGAAAGCCTCTGCCCCATTTGCCTGGCAAAGATTCCGGCGTTCCGCGAATCATGCGGGAACGGGGTTTTTCTGCGGAAAAGCTGCCCGGATCACGGCGAATTCAGGACTATTATCTGGCGGGGAGCTTCGGATTTCAGCGGCTGGAAAAGGCCGTCGGCCAATGTCCGGAACGGCATATGCCATACCGAATCTCGGAACGGCTGCCCGTTTGACTGCGGATTATGCCCGCAGCACCGCAAAAATGCCTGCACGGCAGTCATCGAAATAACGTCACGCTGTAATTTAAACTGCCCCGTATGTTTTGCCGATTCCGGGTCCTGTCGCGAACCGGACCCCGATCTGGAAACCATCGACGGAATGTACCGGTCGGTACTCCGGACATACGGACCGGAAATAATCCTGCAGCTGTCGGGCGGCGAACCCACAATAAGAAATGATCTGCCGTATGTCGTGGAAACCGGGCGTGCTCTTGGTTTTTCTTTTATTCAGGTTAATACCAACGGACTGCGTATCGCCGAGGAGAAAACTTATGCCAGGGACTTGAAGAGCGCCGGCGTATCCTCGGTCTTTCTGCAGTTTGACGGAACCGAAGACGGAATTTACCGAAAGCTGCGGGGTCGCGAGCTCTTTGACCGGAAACGTATGGCGATCGAACTGTGCGCAAATAACGGTATAGGTGTAGTGCTTGTGGCAACCCTGGTTCCTGGTGTGAATGTGCACAATATCGGTGATATTCTGGATTTTGCCCTTGAGCACGTTCCGTGGGTTCGCGGGGTTCATTTCCAGCCGGTCGGTTATCTGGGCCGCTTCCCTCGCTCACCGGAAAATGGTGACAGGCTGACACTTCCCGATATCATGCTTGCGATTCAGGAACAAACGCAGGGGCGGATGCGGGTTACCGATTTCACTCCACCGGGCTGGGAGAACTCTCTCTGTTCTTTCCACGGCAGTTTTCTATCCCTGCCGGGTGGCGGTCTGCAGGCGGTTTCCGGAAGAGGCTCGGCCGGTTGCTGTTGCGATGAAGGTGGTGAAGGCCGGGCGGTGTCCTTTACCGCAAGACAGTGGTCTGCGCCACAGCCCCTTCAGGATGAAAAGCCGGGAAACGGCGCCTGCTGTGCCTCCGAGACCTCCCCGGATTCCCTTGACGGTTTTCTGGAGATGGTAAGAACCCGCATGCTTTCCGTCTCCTGCATGGCCTTTCAGGACGCGTGGAGCCTTGACCTTGAGCGCGCGCGCGACTGCTGCATTCATGTGGTTGCGCCGGACGGGCGCATGATCCCCTTTTGCCTGTATAACCTCAGTTCCGCGACGGGACTGAGGTTGTACCGCGGGAATTTGCCGTGACAGTTACTCCTCTGGAACCATGGATCAGGGCCAAGCTGGGCTCTTCCGCGACCGGGGCGGCGCTTCGGGTGGAGCTCGATTGCTATCGGATGGCTAAATTCCGGGAAACGGTAAATTATGTCCGTGAACGCAGTCCTTTCTATCGCCATCTATTCCGGGATGTAAATTGCACCGATCTGAAAAATTTCGATGATGTCGCATCTCTTCCTTTCACCACCGCCGGGGATATCCAGGAAAACGACCTCCGTTTCCTTTGCGTTTCGCGTGACGAAATATCGAGGGTGGTGACACTCAACACTTCAGGAACTACCGCGCACGCCAAGCGGATCCATTTTACCGAGGATGACCTGGAACTGACCACCGATCTGTTTCATCACGGCATGAAGGCCCTGGTCCGCCCCGGCCAGAAGGTATTGATCCTCATGCCGGGTGAACAGCACGGCAGCATCGGCGATCTCATGGTTAAGGCCCTGACGCGGATGGATGTTATCGGGATCCCGCACGGGATTGTCCGGAACGATGCAAAGGTAATTGCCGAAATATGCCAAAAGAGGATAGACTGCCTCATCGGGATTCCGGTTCAGGTCCTTGGTCTGGTGCGGCACCAAGATGCCGGTGTTATTCCCAAAGGGCTGATCAAAAGTGTGCTGTTGAGCGCCGACTATGTCCCGGCGGCCATTGTTCGGGAGATCGGGAACGCATGGGGATGCGCCGTTTTCAACCATTACGGAATGACCGAAATGGGGCTTGGCGCGGCCGTGGACTGCGCGGCACTCTGCGGCTATCACATCAGGGAGGCGGACCTGTTTTTCGAGGTGATTGATCCGGATTCGGGAATGCCCGTGCCGGACGGCGTAGCAGGAGAAGTGGTCTTCACTACCCTGACTCGAAGGGGAATGCCGCTGGTCCGTTACCGTACCGGAGATATCTCGCGCTTCATTCCGGAGCCGTGTCCCTGCGGAACCGTGCTGAAACGCCTGGAATGGGTGAAGGGACGGCTGCGTGGAGGAGTAGGCCTGGGCAATGGTCACATGCTGAGTGTGGCCGACCTGGACGAAGCGCTGTTTCAGCTGTCAGACGTTCTAAATTTCAAAACGGAGATCAAAGGAAACGGGACGGCGGCATCTCTCCATGTCACGATATATACCGGAGAGGGTGGCGGAGAGCAATTAACCCGCGACGCGAAGGTTGCCATTTTGGAAGTGCCTGCAGTGCGACAGGCCGTGGCTGAAGGAGTGCTCACTCTGGCGCCGATCGGTATCAGCAACGAAAACTGGTTATCAACCGGAAGCATAAAACGAAAAATCATAGACTGCAGAGAGGAGATGTAGAGTTTATGCTCAAACAACTGCAAGGAATCTGTCATATACTGGAAGATGGGGAGGACCTGGTACAGGCGACCATTATCAAACATGCCGGCTCAACGCCCCGTTCCGTCGGGTCCAAAATGTTCGTCCGCAGGGACGGTTCGGTCATCGGCTCCGTTGGCGGCGGGCTGGTCGAGTTCGAGATGCAGAAAATATCCCGCGATATCTTTGCAACCGGCAAGGCGCGGATCGAGACCGTCGATCTGACGGGCAAGGATGCCGCAACCACCGACATGATGATCTGCGGGGGCCGGCTTGAGTTTCTTCTCGAATACCTGTCCGCCGGAGCTGGAGCCGGAAAGGAAATGCGGAAACTTGTCTCCGCCCTCCAGGAAGGGAAGAAGGGGTACCTGATCAAGGCGCTTGACACGAAAGGCGGAACCGTTCCGGAAATGGACCGTTGCCTGGTGAGGAAGGATTCAGTCGTGGTAGGGAATTTCCCCGGCCTCGAGCCCTGGATTCCCGTGCTGACAGGAGAATCGGCCCGAAAGAAGAGTCCTGTCATTGCAGATGTGGAAGGAAAGAGATTTTTTGTCGAACCGACTTTTTCCCCCGGCACGGTCTATCTGTTCGGGGCGGGCCATGTATCCCGGCCGGTGGCCGAACTTGCGAATATGGTCGGTTTCAGCACCGTGGTTCTTGATGATCGTGAGGAGTTTGCAAACAAGGACAGGTTCCCGAAGGCGGACCGCATTATAATTATTCCTTCCTATGGAAATCTCTTCAGCGGCCTCGATATCGACCGTGACAGCTACCTGGTGATTGTCACCAGGGGACATCTCCACGACAAGACCGTTCTTGAGCAGTCTTTACGCACGAAGGCCGGATATATAGGCATGATCGGCAGCAAGAGAAAACAGCGCCTGGTCTATGATGAGTTGCTGAACAAGGGATTTGCCGAGGATGACCTCAGCCGCGTTCATAACCCCATAGGGATTGACATATGTGCCGAGACCCCGGAAGAAATAGCGGTCAGTATCGTTGCGGAGCTGATCAACGCCAGGGCGCGGATGGGCTGCTGAGAGGGTGAGGGGCATTGCGGCCATAATACTTGCGGCAGGTTATTCCTCCCGAATGGGAGAATTCAAGCCACTGTTGCCTCTTGGAGACAAAACCGTTCTGGAAAGGGTTATCGGGTTGTTCCAGGAAGCCGGCGTTGACGATGTCCGGGTCGTGATAGGCCACCGGGCCGAAGAACTGCTTCCTGTTGTTGAAAATTCCCATGCCTTTCCGGTCATTAACGAGCATTTCAGGGTCGGGATGTTTTCCTCGGTAGTTGCCGGAGTTAAGACCCTCGGAGAGGACATCGACGCATTCTTCCTGCTTCCAGTTGACATTCCGCTGGTGCGCGGGAGGACCGTGACGGAATTGCTTCGGGAAAGCGGAAACCGCAAATCCGCCATTCTCTATCCCAGTTTTCAGGGGAGGAGAGGACATCCTCCCCTGATACCGATCCGTCACAGGGATGATATCCTGAAATGGGACGGGGATGGGGGGCTCAAGTCCTGTCTGGCAAGATTTGAAGCCGATGCGGCCAATGTTGAAGTCACTGATGAACGTATTCTCCTGGATATGGATACTCCGGAGGATTATCACAGACTCCAGTCTCTTTGGCGCAGCCGTGATATCCCGAGTGTGGGGGAATGCGAGGCAATCCTTGACAAATATGCGGCGGGGGAGCGATTGGTCGGGCATTGCCGCCAGGTGGAGAGGTTGTCGAGGTTTCTTGCCGAAAGGCTGAATAAAGCCGGCTGCAAACTCGATCCCGACCTTGTCACTGCCGCTGCGCTGCTCCATGATATTGCCAAGGGACGCCCCAGGCATGCAAGAGAAGGGGCTGATATATTGAGGAACATGGGGTTTCCTCGCGTTGCCGAAATCATAGCCTGCCATATGGAAATCAACTTGGAAGACGGAAATGCCATCGATGAGAAAGAAATCATTTATCTTGCGGACAAGATGATCCAGGGTGAGCAGCAGGTTTCGATCGAGGACCGTTTCAAGTCACGTTTAAAATCCATTGGTAGTGACAAGAATGTAATCGAGGCGGTAACGGATAGATTTGAAAATGCCCTCTCAATCAGGCGGCGCGTGGAAGTCGTTTTAGGCCGTCCCCTTGGCGAAGTGATGAATGAATTGACATAGAAGGATGGAATGGCGGTAATGGGGAGCCCTGACACAGATATTCTGAAATGCACGGTCTATCTTCTGCGCCATGGAGACACCCGTACCGATGCCGTCGGAAGGTATATCGGCCGGACGGATGTTCCTCTGAGTGAAACAGGCAGACAACAGGCAAGATGGTGGAAAAAGAAGCTCGCCTCCCGGTCTTTCAGCCGTGTTATCTGCAGCGACCTCGGCAGGACCCGCGAGACCGCGGGGATCATAGCGGGGGACAGAAATGTTGCCGTGGAGACTTGCCCGGAATTGAGGGAGATAGATCTTGGTGAATGGGATGGGCTGCCCCGGGATGAAGTTCGTCGGCTGTTCCCTGTTGAATACGAAAAACGGGGGCTTAATCCTGCCGGTTTCCGTCCGGAGAACGGAGAAAGCTTTTTCGATGTCAGTTGCCGGGTGGTGCCGGCGTTCGAGAAGATCATCAGGAGTTCGGCGGAAGGGAATATCCTCATGGTCGGCCATGCCGGCGTGAACAGGGTTATTCTCTGCCATCTCCTCGAAATGCCTCTGTCGAACCTTTTCCGCCTGGGGCAGGACTTCGGTTGTCTCAACTTAATTTCATTTGCCGACGGCATGGGATGTGTTCGATCGTTAAATCTGCAGCCTGGGGTAAGGTAAAGGAGTAAAAAATCAAACCGTACTGGGTGCCTGGGATAATATAAGCCATGTTTTCGCGTATTCGGAAGTTTTGTCCGGTATTATGAGGGATGTAGCCCAACTCATGGCAAATGATTTCCGGGTGGGAACAGGCTCTGACTGATTCGAATATCTTATTTTGTGAACTGAAAATGCTGTTTTTTTTGGCAGCATGCGCAAAAAGGGAAGACCGGACTCCTGATAAAATTCATCAAAATAACACCTTCGATAATTTTTTGTTGCGAATTGAAATGTATTTAGGCAGAGAATTGAATTCATAGTTTGTTTTGGGGTCCAATCGGAATTGCGAGATCAAGGTTTTGGCTCGTTGGCATTGCCCATGCATGGACATGGTGGATACGACTTGTGGAACCCGGAAAAAACACAAATAATAATGGGGAGCCTGGTTTATTTCCAGGTACCGCATTGTTCCCTCTGCCGCTGCGCTGAGCCTCGATCAAACAAGAAAACCATGGAGCCGGATGCATGTTAGATCCTATATTTCTGTCCCTGAAAGTCGCCATTATTGCGGTTTGCATCGATTTTGTCTTTGGAATGGTTGTTGCCCGTTTTATGGCGAGAAGGGATTTTGTGGGGAAAAATCTGGCCGAATCGCTGATAATCCTTCCCATGGTTCTTCCCCCTACAGTTCTCGGCTATGGTCTGCTGATATTTCTCGGCAAGAGAGGCCCAATCGGTAATATACTGCTGGACTGGTTCGGTTTCCAGATCATATTCACATGGTGGGCAGCGGCGCTGGCGTCCGCCATAGTTTCGTTTCCGCTTATGTACCAAAGCGCCAAGGCGGCCTTTTCCAGTGTCGACCTGTCGCTTGAGAAGGCTGCGCGAACTTTGGGGACCGGGGAAATCCGCATATTTCTGACTATTACGCTTCCGCTTGCGTGGCCCGGTATTCTTGCCGGGCTGGTGCTCGCCTTTGCCAGGGCGCTTGGCGAATTCGGCGCGACCCTGATGGTTGCCGGGAACATACCAGGAAAAACGCAGACCATCCCGCTTGCCATATATTCCGCTGTCGAGTCCGGTGAAGAGGAAACGGCAAAAATGCTTGTTCTCGTTATCACCGTGCTTTCTTTTGCCGCTCTTTTCTGGTTGAACAAATGGTCAAAGGAAAAGATCCAGTTGTGGAAAAAAGGGAGTGAAACCCATGCTGAGAGCTGAAATAAGGAAGAAATTGCCCGGCATTTCCATTCACGTTAAAATGGCTTTCAACCAGGGCATACTGGTTCTTTTCGGCCCATCCGGAGCGGGAAAGACGACCATCCTGAACTGTCTTGCCGGATTGCAGAAGCCGGATGCCGGCTTGATTTCCCTGGACGAAAAAGTATTTTTTTCCTCTGTGGACGGAATTGACACCCCTGCGCGCAAACGGCGGATCGGGTATGTGTTTCAGGATTATGCCCTCTTTCCTCATATGACCGTAAAAGACAACGCACTCTACGGTATCCCCAGCAGATGCAAAAAGGACAAGGACTACCAGACGAGTGTCCTGGATGTTATGGATATGCTGAAAATCACCCATCTGCAGGAACGCTATCCGGGCCAGCTGTCAGGAGGGGAGAAACAGCGGGTTGCATTGGCCAGGGCGCTAATGGTGGAGCCGGACCTGCTGCTGCTGGACGAACCTCTTTCGGCGTTGGACTATACAACGCGCAAGAACCTGCAGGCCGAGCTCAGGCAGTTGCAGAAAATCTGGCGGATACCTTTCGTTCTCGTCACCCACAGCCGCAAGGAAATGCATGCGCTGGCCGACGAGGTCCTGCTCCTGGACCGGGGAAAGCAGACGGGATGTCTATGCACGGACAGGGATATACCCCGGCTTGAAGCTGCCGTCTGAAAATTCACCTGGCCGCACAAATGATAAAAAGCCGCAATTGCATACATCCAAATATGAGTGTGCAGGTGAGGCTTTTTTCCTTTCTGCCCGATAACATGTTTTCTACTTGCGTCGCCAGCGCGGGATTCGCTACACTGTCCCCATGAAAAAAGAAATTCTTTTACCCGTGAAACGCTACAACGCCTTTTCCGATGAACTGAAGCGGGTTTTCGGCTGCAGGGTGCACCGCATATCGGTGGATGCCGGTTTTTCCTGTCCGAACCGCGACGGTTCCGTTGGAACGGGCGGCTGCATCTATTGCGGTGGCAAGGGCTCGGGCGCCTTCGGCATTGTTCCGGGAATATCAGTCGCCGAGCAGATAGAGGCGGGGAAAGAAGTCATGACAAGAAAATACAAGGCGAATCGGTTTATTGCGTATTTTCAGGCATATTCGAGTACCTATGCGCCGTCGTCGACCCTTCGCGTCCTCTACGACGAAGCTCTCGGGGTAAGCGACGTAGTCGGGCTGATAGTCGGAACGCGTCCGGACTGCCTTCCAGTGGAGACTGTTGATCTTCTTGCCGGATATGCGGAAAAGACCTATTTCTGGCTGGAACTGGGCCTTCAGTCGCCCCTGGACAGGACCCTCGAATTTATTCGCAGGGGGCATGATTTTCCGGTATTCGAGCATTCCGTCCGGACATGCAAAAAGCGGGGGATTCGGGTTTGTGCCCATGTCATTCTTGGCCTTCCCGGAGAAACGAATGAGGAGATGCTGGCAACCGCAGGCATCCTCAACGATCTTAACGTTGACGGGGTGAAGATTCATCTCCTCCATGTCATGAAAGAAACGCCGCTGGCGGAACTCTATTATCAAGGGAAGGTAAAACTTCTGGACAGGGATGAGTATGTGGGGTTGGTATGCGATTTTCTTGAGAGACTCAGGCCGGAGATTTCCATCCAGCGTCTTACCGGCGACGGCGGCAGGGACCACCTGGTTGCGCCGCTCTGGTCGCTCCGGAAGTTCGAGGTGCTGAACGCTATCGATTATGAACTGGAGCGGCGCGGGACCCGGCAGGGGAGCGCATATTCAGGATAGTTGACAGGGTACGGTGAACTCGGTGGATTGCCGGAGCAGTATCACCGAAAGACAGACTGTTGAAAATCGCACAACAAATCAGAACGGATAACCGAGCCCGACAAACAACGAAGGACCTTCCTTGCCCAAACCGATATCGACGCGTCCGACGATGTTCGGCCTTACAACCGCCCTGAAGCCTATGCCGGGGTTAAACTGGAAGGCATACGGACTCGCCTCGAGTATATTTTTCATGACGGATCCCAGGTCAAGGAACGGGGCGACTTCCCAGTCGGTATTCACGTTGAATATTGCCCAGCGGAAAAGCCTGATGCGCTCCTCAAGGTTGCAGAGGAGATAGCTGCTGTCTATGAACCGGTTGCGCCCATACCCCCTCAAGGTCGTTTCCCCGCCGAGAATACTCCTTTCCAGGAAGGGAACCCCGTTGCCGAGCGTCTGATTGTAGGCTAGTCTGACAACGGAAATGTACCGTGCGTCCGCAAGGGGGAAATACCCTTTGCCTTCCACCTCATAATGCCGATAACTGTCTGTGCTGCCGAGGAATTTCGAACTGTTTTCAAAGAACGCCTTCCCGTAAAGTCCTTGTGTGGGCATGTCGCGCGAATCGGTAGTGCTGTAAACGAGACCGATTTTCTGCGCATGGGCGGTAAACCCGTTGATGCCGGGGACCTGTTCGGGGGTGAATACGTTGCCTATGAACGGAAGCCTGGTAACGGCTCCCCTTCCTATGCCGACATCCTTATAGCGCTCGCCGAAATCAATCTGCAGGTGTTCGTTCAGAAAATACCCGACCAGAAAATTGAAACCGGTCTCCTCGTCGGCATAGTTGCTTTCGTTGCTTGATGAGCTGTTATACTGGAAGCCGAAGAACCGGGCCGAACCGTCGGTGAACCTGAAGAGATAGCCGTTCAATTCCAGTTTCTTGTTGAGAAACGTGTTGTCTCGAATCTTGAATTCGTAATCCTCGTTGACCTTTGTCGATTTGGAAAGGTTGATCTCCCAGTTTCTCTCGGGCAGCGGGTAAAAGGAACCGTAAAGCGTGGTGGTAATTCCGAAGTACTGGTTTTTGTTTATCTGCGGCGCCAGCAGCGTGCTTACCTCGTCTTTGCCGTTGTGCAGCAGGAACGCGGAAAGAGCGCCGTATGTCACTCCCTCGTTGGGGCTGGACGCAATAACGGGCAAGGGGATCGAAACCACTTTTACCGGATCGCCGAAAGAACTGTCGGTGAGCGGATACGGGAGGTCTTTGCGGGGAATCATGTTAGTACATGAAGTTGCAAGGATTAATAAAGCAAAGATTAATAATAATCGGTAAAATGAGGAGCCCATCTTCGTTCTCTGGAGCGTAAAATTTAAAACCGGGCTAGAATATCCGGTTTTGGATTTTACTTCAAGAGAAACCCGCTATGCATTTATAAAAATTTCTTAACCGGACGGTTTTCTCAAATGTTCGTCCCTGTTTTCGAGCCTGTATATCCATGCCAGCAACTCGGCGACGGCCATATACAACTCGGGCGGGATAAAGCGGTCAAGATCCACCTGCATCAGCAGCGAAACCATTTCGGGCGACTCATGAACATGAACCCCGGACTCTTTTGCAAAGGCAATAATTGCTTCCGCGGTTATCCCGCGGCCTTTTGCCACAACCAGCGGAGCGAACTGCCCTTCCTTGTAAGCCAGGGCTACTGCTTTTCTTACGTCATGTTCCGGGCTCTTCATGTTCAATCACCATTTCCATAAGCTTTACACCCGCTTCCGCCATTGCCTGCGCAAGGTTGTCCCTTTCATCCCGCATGGAATCCGCCGAAGCTTTCCTGTCGGTCGTTATGCTGAGGTGCAGACCGTCCTTTTTGAGCCGGAGCACGGAGCTGATCCCGCCCATGTTGGGCAAAGCCAGGTTGAGGGTGGTTTCCCATTCCTTGTCCGTTGATTCCCCGTTTTGCGCCTCGCGTTCGCAGACTGTCCAATCCATTTGCTGCTCGGGCCAGACCTGCCCATGCCAGGCAAAAATCCCCGTTGAAACAGTCTGCAGCTGTTCCTTGACCAGGGCCATTGCCGACGGGTGGACGTAATCGCCCGGTCCGAAAGGCTTGCAGCCGGCCGTTAACCGCGGGAGATCGTCTTCTGTCAGGTGGGATGCGGCTTCTTCCTCCCCGGCGGCGGCTCGGCTATCCGGGGAATCTGTTTTGGGATTTCCTTTTGTGATCTGAGAAAGTTTTCCCTGGGGTTCCCGCAGGAGGTCCCTGATCTGCCTTTCGCCCAGAAAACATTGCATAAGATGTGATTCGTAGAAAACTCCGCTCTGGGACAATGCTTCCCGCAGTTGATTTGCAAGCGCGCCTGCGTCCTCCGGCGGGCCGTCGAGGATAAAGTCCCTCCGGGGAAGCACGGCAGTCTGCTCCTTTGGTTGATTGTCCGAGGCAAGCTGGCTGAGCCATTTGCCGACATCGCTTATCCGGGTTGAAGTCCCGCTGCTTCCGGATATAGACAATGAAAAAGTGGGCCGGGGTTCCCCGGTGACGTAAGTCATTTCCAGCGTTTCGCCGGGCTGGACGATTATGGGAATCTCAATTCCGAAAAGCTCGCCGGCAATACGGGCCAGAAACCTGTTGTTCGGCAGGGCGGCCAGAACCTCCGCCTGTAGGGTCTGTCCCGGCGCAAGCTGTAAAGTTCCGGAATTCTGTCTCTCTGCCTCTACGGTTGAGAACTGTGGCGTGTTCGAAACTATCTGGGCCAGGTTCTGTATTATGTTGTTTATTGACATTGCCTAACCCCAGAGTATTTGCCCGGCTTCGTAGACTGCTCCCATCGTCGGATGTTTCGGCATCACCCTGATCAGAAAACCGTGCCGGCCGCAGAAACGGCTCTCTATTTCCCCGGAGAACAGATAAATCTCCTGGTCCTGTTTATCCGAGGGGAGGAGAGGCACGAGTTCTCCGCCGATAATGTTGCCCCTTGAATCAAGAACTCCGAAATATACCTCGACGGCTACGTCTTCCGGTGTCAGATCTCCGAGAAAGACCCCGGTTTTTACCGGAATCATCATTCCCACCGTAATTTCGTTGCTTATTTCCGCCTCGGTTCCCACAATCCTCACCTGCGGCCAAAGTCTTTTCGTAGTGTCTTTCCACCGGGCGAGATCTCTGGCCATTGCCTGATCCTTTTCATCCAGTTTTCGCCATTGCCTGTGGGAAGGGATGTAAAACCGTTCGCTGTATTCCTGCACCATGCGCTCGGTACTGAATATGGGGCAGATGGACTGCAGTGAAGCCTTCATGGTCGTCAGCCAGCCGCGGGGAATGCCGTCCTGGCCCCGGTCGTAAAAAAGCGGCACGATTTCCTTTTCCAGCAGATCGTAAATGGCCCTGCTTTCCACTTCGTTCTGGTATTCGATGTCGTCGTAGACCTCGCCTTTCCCCACGGCCCAGCCGTTGTTGCCCCTGTACCCCTCGGGCCACCAGCCGTCGAGAACACTCATGTTGAGCCCGCCGTTGAAAGCCACCTTCATGCCGCTTGTGCCGCTTGCCTCCAGGGGACGACGCGGCGTGTTGAGCCATACGTCCACTCCCTGGATCATCCGCCGTGCCACCGCCAGGTCGTAGTCCTCGATGAAGACAATCCTGTGCCGGAATTCGTCTCTCAGCGACAGCTGGACAATTTGCCGGATCAGTTCTTTCCCTTCAAAATCTGCGGGATGCGCCTTGCCCGCGAATATTATCTGTACCGGCCGTGACGGGTTGTTCAGTATTCTGTTCAGCCGATCAATGTCGCGCAGCAGGAGCGTCCCCCGTTTATAGGTTGCGAACCTGCGGGCGAAGCCGATGGTCAGAGCTTCAGGGTCAAGGACCTCGTCGGCGACCGCGATTTCCTTTGCCGTCGCTCCTACCTGGTAGAGATGACCCTTGAGTCTGGTTCTTGCAAACGCCACCAGCCGTTCCCGGCAACGCTCGTGGGTGCGCCAGAGTTCGGCGTCAGGAATATGAGCGGCCTTGCGCCAGATGCCGTAATCCGTGGGGTCGTCCTGCCAGCGGGTCCCCAGGTAGCGGTTAAGCAGTCCGGTCATCTCGTGGGAAAGCCAGGTTTTTGTGTGAACTCCGTTGGAAATCGACGTAAGCGGCAAATGTTCCTCCGGAAGCCCGGGCCAGATATTCCTCCACATTTTCCGGGAGACTTCGCCATGCAGTTGGCTGACGCCGTTGCAATGGTCGGCCACTTTTAAGGCCAGGACAGCCATGCAGAACGTTTCATGGGGGTTTTTCGGGTTTTGCCTGCCGATGGCCAGGAATTCATCGCGACCCAGTCCCAGGCTGCGATAGAACTTACCCAGAAATCTCTCGATGATGTCCGGGGGAAAGTGATCAATGCCAGCTTCCACCGGCGTATGGGTGGTAAAGATGTTGCCTGCTTTAACTATTTCAAGCGCCTCGCAGAATTTCAGGTCGTGCTCGTCCATGAGCAGCCTGATTCTCTCCAGTGACAAGAAAGCGGCATGACCTTCATTCATGTGGCAGACATTCGGTTCAATGCCCAGAAGCTTCAGTGCCCTGATGCCGCCGATGCCCAGCAGGATTTCCTGCTTGATCCTCATTTCCTGATCGCCGCCGTAAAGCTGCGCGGTTATCTCCCTGTCTTCGGGGCTGTTTTCGTCCAGGTTCGTATCGAGGAGATACAGGGGGACACGGCCAACCTGCATTCGCCAGATATGCGCGCGGACAGTCCGTTCGAAGAGATCGATATTGACGGAATACGGTGCACCGGATGCATCCCTTTCAATGTGGAGCGGCATGTTGTAGAAATCGTTTTCCGGGTAAAATTCCTGTTGCCAGCCTTCTATATTCAGGTATTGGCGGAAGTACCCCTGGCGGTAGAGAAGGCCTACCCCGACCAGGGGTATGCCGAGATCGCTGGCGGATTTGAGATGATCGCCGGAAAGTATACCAAGGCCACCGGAATAGATGGGGATGGATTCATGCAGACCGAATTCCATGGAGAAATAAGCGATCTTGATGGAGCTGTCGCCGTTGTGGGTTTTGCTGAACCAGGTTTTTCCCGACATGTATTCCTGGAGTCTTTCGTCGACCCATGCCAGATGGGCCATGAACCCTTCGTCAGTCTTGAGCCCGTCGAGGCTTGCCTGCTGCAGGATCCCGAGCATCTGCACGGGATTGTGCCGGGTTTCCCTCCACAGTTCCGGGTCCATTCTCTTGAATAGTTCTACCGCCTGGGGTTCCCATGTCCACCAGAGGTTGTAGGCGATCCGCTGCAGTGCGGCCAGTTCTTTCGGCAGTGACGGAATAACGGTAAAGCGGTGGAGTTTTTTGGGGAAATCCATGCAAATCTCCTCTGCCGGCACAGCGCGCCATTAAAGGGGCAAGCGCAGCGCCGTCATGGAAAATGTGATAAGCGATAAAATGAATTATACCTCGTTTCGGAGGGAATATTCTTCATTCGGGCGAATTAAAAAACTAGCCGTTTGTTCTTCTTTCGGGTTTTTCTATTCCGAATTTTTCCAGGCGGTACTGCAGGGTCTTGTATGTCATCCCGAGCAGGGGCGCCGCCTTGCCTATGACCCAGTCGGCCCTTTCCATCGCCTTGATTATCAGGTCCTTCTCCAGCTCTTCAAAAGATATGCCGCCGGGGGGGAAGGGAAACGGAAGACTTGTGCCCGGAGACGTTTCCCTCTGGATTTCCAGCGGGAGGTCTTCAGGCTGGATATACTCGCTTTCGGTCATCAAAACGCTGCGCTCGATTATGGATTCCAGTTGCCTGACGTTCCCCGGCCACGTGTAGTTCATGATCAGCTTCAGCGCCGGTTTTGAAATTCCTTTCACCGGGACCGTTGCCTGGGAGCCGTACTTTTTGACGAAGTACTCCGCGAGCGTTGCGATGTCGTTGCCGCGCTCGCGGAGCGGGGGCAGGTTGATCCTGATGACGTCAAGCCGGTAAAAGAGATCCTCGCGGAAGCTCCCTTTCCTGATTTCCTGTTCCAGGTCCTTGTTGGTGGCGGATATGATGCGAACATCTATGGGGATATTGATTTTGCCCCCGACCCGGCGTATTTCCTTTTCCTGGATTGCCCTCAGCAGCTTCGCCTGCATCGCGGTATTGAGCTCCCCTATCTCGTCCAGGAAGACAGTGCCTTCGTTGGCTGCTTCAAATATGCCCAGTTCGCGTTTGTCCGCGCCTGTAAATGACCCTTTTTCATGGCCGAACAGCTCGCTTTCCATCAGGGAATCGGGAATGGCGGCGCAGTTTATGGCGAAGAAAGGACTCTCCTTCCTCGGGCTTCCTTCGTGAATGGCCCGCGCCACGAGCTCCTTGCCGGTGCCGGATTCGCCGTATATGAGCACCGTCGAACTGGTCGCGGATATCTTGTTGACGATCCGGAAAACCTCCTTCATTTTCGGGTGAATGCCGATGATATTTGGAATGCTGCGGGCCTCTTCCAGTCTCTTCTGAAGCATCCTGTTTTCACGGAGCAGATTTACATGCTCCATCGCCCGGCGCAGCGTCAGAAGCAGGTCGTCCCTTTCCAACGGTTTTGCCAGGTAGTCGAAGGCTCCCTTTTTCATTGCTTCGACAGCGGAGTCGATGGTGCCGTGGGCCGTCATCATTATGATGCACTGATTCGGATTATCCGCCATGATGCGTTCGAGCAGGTCCATTCCCGACATTCCCTGCATCTTCAGGTCCGTCAGGACGACGTCGAATTCTTCCCTGTCGAGCATTCCCAGCGCTTCTCGGGCTCCGGGGACCTCCGTCACACGATAGCCTTCCCTGCTCAGGATGGTAGTGAGGATTTCCCTTTGGCTTCTTTCATCGTCAATTACTATAATTTTTCCTGTCATCATGCGAGCTCCCCTGACCCTGCGGGAAGGGTAATAGTGAATGTGGTTCCTATGTCGACACTGCTTTCCACGGAAATCTCGCCGCCGTGTTCCTTTACTATCCGTTCGGTGATGGCGAGCCCGAGACCTATGCCCGCTTCCTTGGTGGTAAAGTACGGCTGTGAAATTTTCGGGATATCTTCCGGCTTTATTCCCACTCCCTCGTCGGCGAAGGTCAGCAGGAAAGCATTTGCATCGGTGTCAAAACGCGCTCCCAGAGTAATTTTGCCCCCGTTTGGCATGGCCTGGGCGGCATTGGTGATCAGGTTGACTATACAGTTCCGCAGAAGTTCCTGGTCTGCTTTCATCTCGGGCAGTTCCGGCGCCAGGTCGGTCGTTATTTCAACCCGCTGCTCCGTCAGTTTTTCCACCAGGAGCGGCAGGACTCTCGAAAGGAGTTCCCCGTATGAAAAGGCGCTCACCCGCAGCTTCAGGGGACGGCCATAGTTCATGAAGTTGAGGACCATGTAGTTAACCCGCCTGATTTCTTCCTTGATCTTGTCGGTAAGGGCCAGCAGTTCCTCCTTGCGGTCGGAGCTGACAGGGACGAGTTCGCTTTTCAGATGGTCGATGGCGAGGCTGATATAGTTGAGAGGGTTCCTTATTTCGTGGGCGATGCCGGATGCCAGCTGGCCGACCTTGGAAAGGTGCTCCGCCTCATACAGTCTTTTTTCCAGGTCTTCCCGCTCCTTGAGCTTTTTTACCATTTCATTGAAATTCGCCGCCAGGTCCCCTATTTCGTCGTCCCTGGTGACCGGAAATGTCTCGGAAAGGTCCCCGGCCGATACCTTTTTCACGCTTTCCGCCAGCTTATGGATGGGGGCCGTATATTTTCTGGCGAGAAAAATAGTGAGAACGATCCCGAGCATGAAGACAAAGAAGGTCACGGTAAGGCGGTGCATGAAGTTGTCGTGCTGAATGGTCTGGATGTTGTCCAGGAGCAGGTTTATGCTGACGTAGCCCAGTTGTTCGTCGCCGACGATAACCGGCACCAGGAGATCGTAAGGTCGCATCGAGGGATCAATTTCTCCTCTCCGGAAACGGGGGGGGCGTGACGCCTTGAGGCCTTTGCCGGTCTTTTTCACGTCACGTTTTTTGCCTACCTTGGCCGGGTCGGAGGAATTGATGATTTCCCCTTCGTTGTTGATGATGGTAACTTCGGTGATCCCTTTCTTTTTCGCTTCCTTCAGATAGTCTTTCAGCCGGGTCGGAACGACGTCCTCGGATGTCAGGTCCTCCACGCTGATCTGAATGGCCTTGGAGATTTCCTTTGAGCTTTCCTGGATCTCCTCGACCAGGTCTTTCTGGCTGTACTGGTTCAGGATGAACAGGGCGCATACCGCTATGACGAGCAGCGATACCATTATCAGTACGAGTTTAGTGTTGAGTTTCATTGAAATTAAGTACCGGGCGCAATAAGATATTTAAAATAAAACGGAATTATACATGACAGAGCATTGGTAGACAAGGAGTATATCCGAAAGACGGCGCAACGCGGGGCCAAGGGGCCTAAAAACGGAAAATAAAAAACGTTTGCCGGTAACCAATTAATATGCAACCTTTAGTTCGATTTTTCGCTGGTCAGCTTTTACTGCTTGCTATTTTTTCCCGTAATTTGGTAACATGCAGATTGTTGAATATTTTGGATGGCAAATTCTGGCGTTGTAACTTCATTTCCCAACCGGATTACCTGTAAATTTCCAGCCAAGTGGTGATTATTAATGCACGAGATGTCGATAACCCAGGGTGTCGTGGAAATATGCGAGAGCGCCGCCGCGGGCAAACGTGTGCTGGCGGTCGTTCTCGAGATAGGCGAACTCAGCAACATAATACCGGATGCCGTTGAGTTCTGCTTCGAGGCCTGCACGAAAGATACTGCGCTCGAAGGGGCGCAACTGATTATCGAGCGGATACCCGGCAGGGGACGATGCCGGGAATGCAACGCCGAATTCGCTGTGAAGGCATATTACGAGCCCTGTCCCGCCTGCGGCGAATACAAGGTCGATTTACTTGCCGGCGAGGAATTGAGAGTAAAAGAACTGGAGGTAGAATAAATTATGTGTACGACTTGCGGCTGCGGTCCCGAAGAGCAACATCATCATCACGACCATGAACATGACCACCATGACCACGACCATTCACACGATCATGAACATGGCCATGATCATGAACATACTCACTCGCATACCCATGATGACGGCCATGGCCACAGGCATGAGCACAGTCACGAGCATCACCATCACGATGGTGCCGCCGCGAAAACGATCAGTGTTGAAACCGACATTCTCGCCAAGAATAACAGGCTCGCGGCGGGAAACCGCGCCATGTTCGGGGAGAAAGGCGTTTTCGTCCTCAACCTCGTCAGTTCGCCGGGCTCCGGAAAAACCACGATTCTGGAAAGGACCCTGCACGACCTGAACGGAAAATACAGATTCGCCGTAATTGAAGGCGATCAGCAGACGGACAACGACGCCATCCGAATCGCATCGACCGGGGTGCCGGTTAAACAGGTCAATACCGGCGCAGGCTGCCATCTGGACGCTCACATGGTCTGCCATGCCGTCGACAGTTTCGACCTGGATGGTCTGGACATCCTGATGATAGAAAATGTCGGCAACCTGGTATGCCCGGCCTCTTTCGACCTGGGTGAAAATCACAAGGTCGTGGTGCTGAGCGTAACCGAAGGCGAGGACAAGCCTCTAAAATACCCGAGCATGTTTCACAATGCCGATATCATGCTGCTCAACAAGGTCGACCTGCTTCCCCATCTGGATTTCGACGCGGAAAAATGCAAGGCATTTGCCCGCCGGGTCAACCCCGGGATCCGGATTTTCGATGTTTCCAGCAAAACCGGAGAAGGCATGGACGCCTGGTATGAGTGGCTTGCGGCGGGCACGCGGAAATAGCTCTCCTGCGGGGTATCCAGACCATTAACAGAATCAGGATCAATATAGAAGGAATAGTCCAGGGTGTAGGTTTCCGCCCCTTCATATACAGGCTGGCAAAAAATTACCGGCTGACCGGATGGGTTATGAATACCCCTTCCGGCGTGGTCCTGGAGGCGCAGGGGCCGAGGGACGACGTGGAATGTTTCCGCGATGCCATCCCGGGGCAGGCGCCGCCGCTGGCCGTGATCAGCTCTTTCCGGGTCGAGGGAACCGCTCCGGTGGATGAGGCCGGCTTTATCATCAGGGAGAGCGGCGGCGCGGGCAGCGAGGTGCAGATCGCGCCCGACTGCGATGTCTGCCCCGATTGCCTGGCCGAGCTGTTCGACCCGAATGACCGCCGCTACCGGTATCCCTTCATCAACTGCACCAATTGCGGTCCGCGATACACCATCATCAAAGGCGTTCCCTACGACCGGGCTTATACCACCATGGCCGAATTCCCCATGTGCGACTACTGCAGGGCGGAATATGAAGACCCGGCACACCGCAGGTTTCATGCCCAGCCGAACGCCTGCCCGGTATGCGGCCCGGCTTTGTCGCTTCTCGATTGCCGGGGGAAAAGGGTTGACGGCGATCCCCTGGACACGGCGATCCGTCTGCTCGGGGAAGGCAGAATCCTCGCGCTGAAAGGGCTGGGAGGCTTTCACCTCGCGGTTGACGCCTGCAACGACGAGGCCGTCAGGGAGCTGAGAAGACGGAAAAAGCGCGATGAAAAGCCCTTTGCGGTCATGTCGCCTGACCTCGCCGCCATTGCGGAGTACGCCGTTTTCGACGAGACGGAAAGGAAACTGCTCAGCGGGCCTGAACGCCCGATCGTACTGCTCCGCAAGCGGGACGGGAACCGGATTGCCGGGCTCGTGGCACCGACCAACGGCTATTTCGGAGCAATGCTGCCTTACACGCCGCTGCATCACCTGCTCCTCAGGGACAATTTCACCGCGCTGGTGATGACCAGCGGCAATCTTTCGGATGAACCGATTACCTACATTGACAGCGAAGCCCTGGAGCGTCTTCCGGACATTGCCGATTTCTTCCTGGTCCACAACCGGGAAATCCATACCCGCACCGATGACTCGGTCATCAGAGTGTTTCGGGGGAATCCCATTTTTCTGCGGCGGTCGAGGGGTTATGTTCCTCGTGGCATCAGCCTCCCCGAAATCCGGAAAAACGTTCTGGCCGTGGGCGCTGAACTGAAGGGCGCCGTGTGCCTGACCCGGGGAAACAGGGCGTTTCTCAGCCAGCACATAGGCGATCTGCAGAATGCCGCAACTCTCCGCTCCATGGAAGAGACTGTGAGCCATCTGGAGCGGATCCTGAAAATAGAGCCCGAGGCCGTTGCGTACGACCTACATCCCGATTATCTCTCGACGGGCTATGCCCTTGCCGTTGAAGGCCTGCCGAAGATCGGCGTGCAGCACCACCATGCCCATCTGGCCTCGTGCATGGCGGAAAACGGACTGGAAGGAGAGGTAATCGGGGTAATTTTTGACGGCACCGGATACGGCCCGGACGGGACCATCTGGGGCGGAGAATTCCTGGTCGGGGGATATGTCGGATTCGAAAGAAAAGGGCATTTCCGGGCGCTTCCGCTGCCCGGCGGCGACGCCGCGGTCCGGGAACCGTATCGTATGGCACTGTCATACCTTTATGACGTTTCGGGAGATGCGCTGTTCGATCTGCCCCTGTCCTGCGTCAGACAAGTTCCCGAAAGCGAACGCGGGTTGTTCCTGAAGATGCTCGAACGACGGCTGAATTCCCCGCTCACTTCCAGCTGCGGCAGGCTGTTCGATGCCGTTGCGGCTCTTATCGGGCTGCGCGGAAAAGTGACATATGAAGGGCAGGCAGCAATCGAGCTGGAGGCGCTTGCCGAATCCGCCGCGTGCGATGGCGCTTATCCTTATGATGTAGTTGTCTCGGAAGGATTCTATGTATCCGATTTCAGTCCCATGGTCCGCTCCATTGTCAGGGACATGGATTCCGGAAGGCCGGTCGCGGAAGTTGCGCGATGTTTTCACAATTCGGTTTCTGCTTCGGTCGCGGAAATCTGCGGACGCATCCGCGCGGAAACCGGGCTGGACCGGGTTGCCCTATCAGGCGGCGTCTTCCAGAACAAACTGTTAAGCGAGGGCATATTCGCCCTTTTGACGGAAAATAATTTTCATGTCTTTACCCAGCGGCTCGCCCCTCCCAATGACGGCGGGATCGCCCTGGGTCAGGCAATAATAGCGGGAAGGAGTTTTAAATGTGTTTAGCGGTACCCATGAAGGTGGTAAGCATCGATAACGAGACGGCCATCGCGGAAGTTGACGGTGTAAAGCGGGAAGCGAGCCTCATGATGCTCAACGAAGAAGTCAATGTGGGAGACTATGTCCTGATCCACGCGGGTTTTGCCATCAGCAGGCTGGACGAAGCAGAGGCGCTGGAGACGATTTCGCTGATGAGGGAATGCCTGGAGTTGGGCCAGGAGACTTTATGATCAACCTGGAAGAATTTCGCAGCAGGGACCTTGTCAAGGGCCTTGCCGCCAAAATCAGGGAGCTGACCGCGGGCCGCACGGATACCATGACCTTCATGGAAGTCTGCGGCACGCACACCATGTCCATTTACCAGTACGGGATACGAAGCCTCCTGCCGCCGCAGGTCAGGCTGATCTCCGGTCCCGGCTGCCCGGTCTGCGTGACGCCGATAGGCTACGTGGACCACTCGGTCGCCTTTGCCCGTTTGCCGGGGACGATAATCACTACCTTCGGCGACATGCTGCGCGTTCCCGGCTCCACGTCGAGCCTGATGCAGGAGCGCGCCCGTGGGGCCGATGTCAGGATCGTCTACTCGCCCCTCGATGCCGTGAATCTTGCTGAGAAAAATCCCGATAAAAAAGTAATCTTCCTAGGGGTCGGTTTCGAGACGACCGCCCCGGCCATCGCCGGGAGCATCATTATCGCCGCCGCTCGCGGATTGGAAAATTTCTTCGTGCTGACGGCGCACAAGACTATTCCCATCCCCATGCAGGTCCTTTCCTCGGACCCCGAACTGGGCATTGACGGCTATATCTGCCCTGCCCACGTGAGTGCCATTATCGGAGCCAATGCATATCGTTTTCTCGCCGAGGAGCACGGCATCCCATGCGTGGCGACGGGTTTCGAGCCCGCCGATGTCATGCACGGAGTGGAGATGCTGGTCAGGCAGATCGTCGAAGGAAGAAGCGATGTGGAGATACAGTACAGCAGGTTTGTGACCTGGGAAGGGAACGTTAAGGCCCAGGCTGTGCTCAGGGATGTCTTTACGCCGGTGGACTCGGCCTGGCGCGGAATAGGCGTCATTCCCCAAAGCGGCCTGGAAATAGCCGACAAGTATGCGGCTTTTGATGCGGCCAAGGTAATCCCGGTGGAGGTCGAAGAGCCCAGGGAAGCGAAAGGGTGCCAGTGCGGAGAAGTTTTGAAAGGCAAGGTCGCCCCCTTCGACTGTCCGCTTTTCGGTGGGGTCTGTACCCCCGAAACGCCGGTCGGCGCCTGCATGGTGTCGTCGGAGGGGAGCTGCGCGGCGGCATATAAATACGGGCAATAGGCAAAGGGCAAAAGGCGAAAGGAAAACGGGTTCTTATGGGCCTTTGCCTTTAGCCCTTCGTCCTTCGCCTCTAGCCTTATTCATTCAAGGAGCTTATTTTGGACACGGACCTCATCCTACTCGGCCACGGCAGCGGCGGCAAGCTTTCCCACCAGCTGCTCGATGAGCTTATTATTCCCACTCTTTCCGGCATACCGGTGGCGGGCCAAAACGATGCCGCCGTGCTGGCCCGGAGCGGGGAACGGCTGGCGTTCACCACCGATTCGTACGTGGTCGATCCCATATTTTTCCCCGGCGGCAACATCGGCGATCTGGCGATAAACGGCACTGTCAACGACCTGGCCATGGTCGGGGCGCAGCCCCTGGCCATCAGCGTCGGTCTTATCCTCGAAGAAGGCTTCAGCAGGAAGGAACTGCAAAAGATACTACTTGCCATGCGGGACGCGGCGGACAAGGCGGGCGTTTCCATCGTCGCGGGAGATACCAAGGTGGTACCGCGGGGCAAGGCGGACAAGATATTCATCAACACTTCCGGCATCGGCATATTCCGACATTCGCTGAACATAAGCGGCGCCGAAGCGAAAACCGGCGACAAAATCCTCATCAACGGCACCATCGGTGATCACGGTATTGCGGTCATGGCGAAACGGGAAGGGCTGGACCTGGATACGGACATCGCCAGCGACAGTGCCGCGCTGAACACAATGGTATCAGACCTGCTGGAAGAAGCGGGCGAATCGATACATGTGCTCCGCGACCCCACTCGCGGCGGTGTGGCGACCACGCTGAAGGAGATTGCGGTGCAATCTGAGGTTACCCTGACGCTCAACGAAGAGGCGCTGCCCCTCAAGGGGCCTGTTAAAGGTGTCTGTGCGGTCCTCGGGCTCGACCCCCTTTACGTGGCGAACGAAGGGAAGCTTCTGGCGTTTGTATCTCCGGATGCGGCGGAGCGGGTGCTGGCGCGGATGAAGCGACATCCGCTCGGAGGCGATGCAGCGATCATCGGCGAGGTGACCGCTGCCGGCGGCGGTCGTGTGCAGATGGAGACTCTTGTCGGCGGCATGCGGGCGGTCGAGATGCTCTCCGGGGAGCAGCTGCCGAGAATCTGCTGAGAATAATAAAGTTGTAGAGTAATTCGGAAAGAGGCCTGGGAAATCAGGCCTCTTTTTTATCTTTAATAAGGAAGTTTCTCGCAACGACGCAAAGAACGCCAAGTAAAATCTATAGGTTGTTCAGATAGGTCATTCACCGGATCGGTTAAGCCACGGCGTCTATAAGTTTTTTGTATTTTTTGTGGCCTTTGCGGCTTTGCGTGAGCCAATGAGGCTTTCAGGTTTATTTATGCACCGGCGTTTGGGTCATGCGATGCAGGTAAGATAATAATGCCACAACATCCGGGCTGCTACTGCCCGCCATGGTTTCCAGGGCTCACTCAACTCTTCCAGTTCCTGAAATCCCGGACGGGAGTCGAGCTTTTTCAGATGCTGCAGGGCGACTGCCAGCGCCAGATCGCCCTTCGGCCAGATATCCGGACGGCGAAGCGCCATCAGCAGGAAGATGTCCGCCGTCCATCGTCCGATGCCCGTGATTTTCGTTAACTCGGAACGAACTTCGGCATCATCCATGCCGCTCAGCGCTGCAATATCGAGATTGCCATCAACGACAGACCTGGCCAGGTTTCGACCGTAACCGGTTTTCTGCCGGCTGAATCCCGCGGTTTTGAGCGTTTCATCATCGAGCTGGAGGAATGTTTCCGGCGTCAGGGGTTCCGCCAAGGAGAGGAGGCGGTTAAAAGCCGCTCTCGCGGATGCGAGCGAAACCTGTTGTTCCAGTATGATGCGGATCAGCGTGGCAAAGTCCGCTTCCCGCGCCCACAGCGGCGGCAGTCCGCAGGTTCGCTTTATATCCGCCATACAAGGATCTTGTCCGGACAATATTTCAACGCCGCATGCAAGTGTTTCCTCGCATAGGCATTGCGAGGCGAGGTCCTTGTTATACGTCGCCGGCATCAGTATTTTCTGCCTCCATATCGAGTAATGTCCTTTTCCGCTCAATTCCCCACCGGTAACCTGCCAGCGTACCGTCGCCGCGCAAAACCCGGTGGCATGGTATGGCAACGGCTATTGCATTGGAGGCGCAGGCTTTGGCGACCGCCCGAGCCGCCTTCGGCTTGCCGATCCTCTCGGCGATTTCGGTATAGGTTGCCGTCGTTCCTGCCGGGATGTCACGCAGGGCCATCCATACCCGTCGCTGGAATGCCGTGCCCTGGATGTCGAGGGGCAGATCCGCACGGCTCCGTGGCGATTCGAGAAGGGCGATGACCTGAGTTACCAGTTTCCCGAAATCCGGGTCGTTTTCCTGAAGCTCCGCCCTTGGGAACCGTGCCAGCAGCCTGCCCCGCAGGGTCTCGGGGTCGTCCCCGATGTCGATGGCGCAGACCCCCTTGCCGGTGGCCGCAACCAGTACCCATCCGAGGTATGAAATTGCCGTCGCGTAGCGTATTGGCATCCCCTGTCCTCCCTTGCGATATCGGGACGCCCTCATTCCGAGCGCCTCCGTTGCGTTTTCGTAGAAACGGCTGCTGGAAGCGAACCCGGCGTTGTAAAGCGCTTCGGTTACGGGAGTTCCTGCGCTCAGCAGATCGCGCATTCTCTCCATCTGTTTTTCCCGGTGGTATTGACGCGGCGTGATCCCAACGGTCATTTTGAACAATCTCTGAAAATAGAATACGCTCAAGCCCGCCGCATCCGCCAGTTGTTTCAGCGACAGCGGGTACTCCGATTCCTCAATGGACTTGCATGCCTCGACGATCAGCCGGAGACGGGGATTTCGCCTGTCGGGAGAAGCCGGCATGCAGCGCTTGCATGGGCGGAAGCCCGCCTTTTCCGCCTGGTCGCAATTGTCGAAGAAACGGACGTTTCGGGGATTCGGAAGCCGTGAAGGGCAATCAGGCAGGCAATATACGCCGGTTGTCGTAACGCCGTACACGAATTCTTCCCGCGCCGGCCGCTCGCGCCTGAGCAGGGCTTGCCAACGGCTGAGCCGGACCGGATCCTCATTTTTCCCGTTATGATTGGAAAACATGCCACGCTCCGTAAGTTCCAATATGTTAATCCTGAAAAAAGCATTTTATCCACGAATTAGCACGAATTTTCAAAGCATTTTCCAAATAAAATCATCCACCAAAAAGGTGACAATAAGAAGACAAATAAAGGTTTAAAACTATTCGTGTTTATTCGTGTCATTCGTGGCTAATTGCCGTTTTTAGGTTAATTGCTTTAGTACATCCGTTCATAAATTCGATGACATATCAATGTTTCGGCAGAAATGTTGTCATTTCGAACAAAGAGAGAAACCTTGCAGGTTTTGCCGCATGCTTCAAGATCTCTCGCTTTGGTCGAGATGACATCAAATTTATGAAAACATGTTATTAGCGACGCCCTGTGCACATAATACCGCATTGATTAGACAAAAAATATCCGTTTTTTGTCTTCCAATTCGATATGACGGAACCGGTACGGAGTTTCCTGAAGAGTTTGGGTAATAAGTAACAACGACAAAAAAAGAGGCTCTGGAATCGAGCCTCTTTTTCTGCCATTGTACTTTTGACAAGTGTTTTGGATGGTGAATAAGTTAATCGCGAAGTTTTTAATTGCAGCTTGGAAATTTTATCTGGGGGAGCTTCCCCGTTACCTTTGATCCCATCCCCTGTGCCCGCCGTTATCGTGTCTGACGCGGTCATACCGGTAGTCATGACGGTATCCGTAGCCGACCGGTCGATAACCATAACCGTTGTAATAGCGGACTTTCTCGACCTGGTATGCCGGAACGGGCCGTGGAGCATAAACGGGTGCCGCAGCATAGACCGGCGCCGCAATTACCGGAACGCCGACGTTCAGGCCTATCCTGAAATCGACACCCGAAGCGTTTGCCTTGTGCACTCCAAGACCCAATACCAGAACCGCTGCTGCCATTACCGAAAGAGATTTGATTATGTTTTTCATTTTGATCCTCCTTTTTGTATCCAGCTTTTGATAAGGGAGACGCAGTAGCGAATCCAATAGTTACAAAATAATGTTAAAAAATTTCAAGAAGCTCATAAAATGGCGCTCACACCCGGTTTACACAGTTTTGCGGAACTTTACGAATGAATATGTTATATTGCGTTCATGTTCCCGGTGGAAGCACAAAATATCAGGCATACGTTTATAATCGCCCGCATTTTATTGTCCGTTCCGACGTCACAGGTACAGCGTTTCATGTTAGGAATGATAATTCCTTTCCTCCTCTTTTTCCTGATTGCCATTCCGGTTAAAAGTTCCCATGCCGGCGATTACAGTCCTCTAAATGAACCGGCGGCCGGGCTGATGAGCCGGGGGGATTATGAAAAGGCCGTGGAAGAGCTGCGAAAGACGCTGAATCTTTTCCCATACGACTCATCGGTCCGGAAGAACCTGGCAGCGGCCTATTCGGCCCTGGGCAGGCAGCAGCTGGATCGGAAGCAATACGACGCTGCGGCGGAAAACTTCGACGAGGCCCGAAAGCTTGTCGCTGATAACAGGGATTATGGCATCCTGCGCGGGATAGCGCTCTATTTCGGGAAACGTTATGACGAGGCAACCGTCGAACTGGAACAGGCCCGGCAGTCCGGGGGGGATAATGTCACTCTTTTCATGTATCTCGGCCTGGTTTACTATGACATCGGCAACCTGCCGGCCGCGATGGAATCGTGGGACAGGGCGCTGGAACTTGATCCGGAAAACAAGTTCGTACGCGATATGGAGGCCAAGGCACGGCGGGAATCGGCCGTCGAGGCCCATATGGGCAAGGAATTCAGCTCCATGTTCGTCATCTCCTATGACGAGGGGACCAAGTCGGACCTGGCCGACGCCGTGCTGGACACGCTGGAGACGGCCTATAACCGGGTCGGTTCGGATTTTTCCTGCTTTCCCGCTGCCCGCATTCCGGTAATCCTGTACACGCGAAAGGACTACCGCCTGGTTACGGCCGGCCCGGAATGGTCCGGAGGGCTGTATGACGGGAAAGTGCGGCTGCCGATCGGCGGCGCGGCTGAAATCTCCCCCGTTCTTCGGGCAGTTCTGTTCCATGAGTACACCCATGTAGTCGTCGGCGAAATAACCGGGGATAACTGCCCGACGTGGCTCAACGAAGGGCTTGCGGAGTACGAAGGGCGAAAAGAATACAGTCCGCCAACGCCCGAACTGGAGAAGGCCGCTGTGTCCGACGGTCTTCTTGCCTTTGCCGGCCTGGAGCAGTCGATGTCTTCCCTTGGCAAAAAGGATGCCGTTCTGGCTTACCAGCAGAGTTATTCCCTGGTGAGCTTCATGATTTCCGCCTACGGACTGCACAAGGTACGCGATATACTGGTCAACCTCGGCAGGGGGATGCAGATCGATGCCGCGATCTCCAAGGCTTTCGCCGATTACGGACTCACTTTCGGCGGCATTCAGGACGAATGGCGGTCTTACCTGCGGAAAAAATACCAGGCAAATTGACCGCCTGTTTTTCCTTTCGTCCCTCCCTTCCTTTCAGTCAAAAGAACAATAAAAAACCGCATTGTGGTATAATATTAAAAAAGGCTCAAGGTTTCTCCTCTTGAAGGGGAGGGATGACAATGAAAGCTGCATTGGTTGTAAAAGTGGCTATGTTCATTGGGGGCCTGTTCCTCCTCCTGATCCCGGCTATCGCCGCGGCCGAGTCGCAGAAGGCGCCACAAGGTTCTCCCCCCATTGAACAACCCCTGGTTCGTGAAGGTACATTCGCGCTGCAACTGGCGTCCGCCCTAGGACTGGGCAATGCCGGCAGCGAGGCGGAGGCGGAAAGCATGCTGAGCGAAAAGGGCATCCTGCCGCGAAACGGGTGGATCGCGGATTATCCGGCAACACCGGACATAATCGGTGAATTGAGGCAGTCGGTGAGCGATGCCGCCAATGCCGGGAAACTGTCGATAAACAGTGCCGAAGCGCTGAAGCGGTTTGACGGTGTCACGGCTGATGCAGCCCTGAACATCAGGCCGCAGGACGAGGACGCCATCATATCTTCAGGTGCGGAAGGTGAGAATACAGTAGCCCCCACCGATTTGAACAACTATTATTATAATACCGGACCGCCGGTAGTAACCTATTATACTCCGCCGGATGATTTCTTCTATCTGTATTCATGGGTGCCCTATCCATTCTGGTGCGACGGTTTCTGGTTTGGAGGCTTCTTTATCCTGAACGATTTTCACCGAACGGTATTCGTCGGTCACCACCATCACCACAGCGCATTTGTCTCCAACCATTTCCACGGCAGCAGCGGTTTCACCCGTGTTGACCCGGTGGCAAGATTCGTTGGCCAGTCCAATGTCCCCGTCGGCGTTGGCGGGAGGACAAATTCAGTTGCGGCAGGCAGTCAGTTTAATACGAGGTCCGGTATGACCCCGAACGGAACGCAGGTTTTCACGGGAAGCAGCCGGTCATCGACCGGAAGGTGGTCCGGCTCCAGACCGTCTGGCGGCAGGGGGACCGGTTACTCATTTTATCGCGGCGAGAGTTCGGCTGTTTCCAGCGTTACGATCAATTCCGGGGGCAATGCCCCTTCGCGCGCTTACAGCCACCCGGTCAACCACGGTAATTCATTTTCCCGCGGTTATGTGCCGGCACACGGCTATTCGACATTCCGAGGCAATAACTCACCGGCCCGAAGTTATTCCGCTCCTGCGAGCGGTTATGTCCCTGCAAGAAGTTTCGGGACTTCCATCGGCAGTACGACTTCTTTTCACGGAAGCGGAATGACGGGAAGCTCGTCTCATGGGAGCGGTGGTTTCCACGGAGGCGGATTTTCGGGTTCTTCGTCCCATGGGGGCGGTGGTTTTTCCGGCGGCTTCGGAAGGCGCTAAGTACATGATTTCATAAATTTGATGTCGTCTCGACCAAAAGGGAGAGATCCTAAAGAGACTGAGTCATTAGATTTCTCGCTACTCTCGAAATGACAAATGGATTGTCGTAGTAAAATTAATATTGGGCACTAAAGCAGCAAATGCCCCGGAGAAATCCGGGGCGTTTTTGTATGTGCGGGAGGGCAACATGTTTTTCATTTAACATTCAGTCGCAAAGTGGTATTTTGTTTTTCACTTATTCCAGTTTATTAATCCTCCTGATTGGAATCAATCTCCCGCTTCCATAAGAAACTCCCTCCCCAGTCTATACAAAGGGGAGGGTCGGGGTGGGGATGGGTCTCTCGGCATCAAAGCATCCCATCCCCCTCCTCGCCTCCCCCTTGAAGGGGGAAGAATATTTGTTGCGGGATATTAGTATTACTCAGATAAATCCTTGTACTGAAAGGTTCCGGTTTGGCTTTTCAAATGAATCCGTCGGTCTGGTGGGGTTTGCTGGGTCTGGCTCCGCTGGTAATTTATATCATCCTCGTTTTCAGAAACGTTGCCATCCTCCCTGCAACGGCCGTCTGTGTCGTAATCGGAGCTGTGCTCAGTCGCCAGACACCGGCCTCTTTCGGGGCGGCGCTGGCGGACGGCATGGGGTCTTTCCTGGCGCTGGTCGGCCTGATAATCATGCTCGGCCGCGGCCTGGGCGAAGTGCTGAACGCCACCAGGGTCTCACACACCATCGTGCACCGGATCATCTACACGATCGGCGTGGATACCGAGAGAAAGGCAATGCTCGGCATCATGGCGGCATGCCTGGTCATAGTCGGCCTGCTGGGCACCATGGCCGGCGGCAATGCAGTAATTGCGCCCATCGTGCTGCCCGTTGCCGCTTCGGTCGGGCTTTCCCGCAGTACGGTGGGAGTCATTTTCCAGGCAGTTGGTGAAGAGGCGCTGATCCTCGGACCGTTTTCCCCGCCGGTCATAACCCTGCTCGGCCTGACCAGGATAAGCTACGGTGAAATGCTGCTTTATGTTTCCGGTCCCGTCGCCCTGATTACCCTCGTCGTTACCTGGCTGGTCATCCAGCGGATCCAGAGGAAGACCAGGGACGTCACCCCGTACGGCGTACACGGAGAAATTGTTCTCTTCGAGCCGACCCGCCGCAGCCGGCGAGCCACCGCGGTTTTCATCTGCCTGTTCGCGTCGTCGGTCGTGTACGGTATCCTTATCAAGGCCCCCACTTCTTTTGTCCTTGTCATCATGCTGGGTTTGAGTCTGGCAACCGGTTTTGCCGGCGGGCTGAAAATGGATGAAATTCTGAAACTGATCGTAAGGGGGATGGCCGGAAACGTGGGGCTGTTCCTGCTCTTCCTGCTGCTTGACCCGTTTATCATTTTCGTTGAGAAGGCCGGCGGCTTTGCCTCCCTGGCGGCGCTGCTGAAGCCGATCATCGAGCTGGGCGGCAGACCGGCCATTGTCATCACCGGCGGATTTCTCGGGGCCTTCGGCATCAGCGGCGCCACGGTGGCAACCCTGAAGCTGCTCCACGAAATGTTCAACCCGCTTCTCGCCGGTTATGCCGTTTCCATGATTGCCTGGTCGCTGGCGCTGGTGGTGGCTACCAGGGTTCACAACTTCGTTTTTCCCGGGGCCAACATGGTCAGCTCGCTCGGTTTCGCGGAATCCGAAGATATGAAATCCATGCTGAGAAACGGCTGGATTGTCGCCGGTTGCCAGCTGTCGTTCCTGACTCTGTTCAGCCTGATGTTCGCCTGAACGTGATAATTTTCCCTTTAATATAGGAATTTCAATTCTCTTGCTCATGCCGCCGGAATGTATACACAATTTATCCCCACGTTCGCTGATTTTTAACTGCATAAATCCTTGACTTGCCGATGTTTCAGGTTTATTTTAGGCGCGATTCCCTTATATTTTTGCGTGACAATAAATAGAGGAGGAGCAAACGAAATGGAAAAGAAAGCGACCCTGCAACAAAACCAGAGCGAACTGGCCGACTTCATCAGAGAAGTAAGGGAAAACTTCCAGTCCGCCGGAAAAGCGAAGGGAGGCTGGTTCAGCAGACTGCTGAAAAAACTCTTCGGATAAATGACCGGACAATGGCAAAGGAAATTGGGGACATGGTGCGAAACGGGGTGCTGATCATCATGTCCCCGATAATTACTTCCGGTCAATTCCGCTGAGATACCGGCACATTACATTCGGACAATCTTGCCAATCAGGCCGCCATTCTGATATCCTGTTTCAAACAAATCGCTTACACTTTGTACAACCGGGTTTTCCCGATTGCCACGAATCAATGACTGACAACATTAATGCACAGACTGTCGGCCGTTTTGCGCCTTCGCCCACTGGCGCGCTGCATACCGGTTCCCTGGTGGCGGCGGTTGGGAGCTGGCTGATGGCAAGGAGCCGCGGAGGCCGCTGGCTGCTGCGGATCGATGACCTGGATACGCAGCGCCGTTCACCGGGCATGGCCGACGACATCATGCGTACCCTGGAGAAGTTCGGTCTCTATTGGGACGGCGAGGTGTCCTTCCAGAGCCGGCATACAGGTGCATACGAGCAGGCATTTGCCGAATTGGCCGAACGCGGCCTGGTATACCCATGCGGATGCTCCCGAAAGGATATCGCCCGGAGCGCATCGGCGCCCCATGCGGAAGACGACTGCCTGCGCTACCGCGGCGCCTGCCGCGAAGGGATGCGTGACGGTGCCGTAATCCGCTCCTGGCGTATCAGGGTGCCGGAGGAAGACTTCTGTTTCGATGATCTGCGCCTGGGCAGGGTTTCCCAGCGTCTGTCCGGCCGGTGCGGGGATTTTGTGGTCCGCCGGGGAGACGGGGAATTCGCATACCAGCTGGCGGTGGTCCTGGATGACCACCTGACCGGTGTGAACCAGGTAGTCCGTGGTGACGACCTGCTCCCGTCGACGCCACGCCAGATTTACCTGCAGCAGCTCCTGGGGATGCCGCGGCCGGAGTATTGCCACCTGCCGCTGGTGACCGGGGCGGGCGGCGCGAAGCTGAGCAAGCGGGACAACCTTGTTTCCCATCAGCTGGGGTTTGCCCGGGGGAAAGAAGGTCCGTTGCTCCTGGGGGTACTGCGGTTCCTCGGTCAGGATGCGCCACCGGCTCTTGCCGGCACGTCCTGTGACGAGATACTCCTCTGGGCGGTAAGGCATTTCGATGCGGGTCGCATTCCAGCAGTGGGCGGCGAGATGTTTGCCGGCCGTCTTTAACTGCCGGAGCTGCTGTTTTTATTCGACGGGAAAGAGTATATGCCATGGAAAAACCGGCTGCATATCCAGTCTTTGACAGCCATGTGGACCTTCTTTTCGACCTTATCCGCCACCATCCGGATATACCGCTCGAACAGGCGTCCGACGCATGGGTCAGCCCGGCGAAGCTCGCTGATGGCGGGGTGCGGGTGGTCGTGTCGGCCTTTTACTGCATGGATTCCTTCAACGGTCCGGCAACGGCCGCCGATAACCTCCGTTATCTGCTGGAATATGCCGAAGCGAACCTGAGAATTCCAAAGACAATCCGCACCGCTGAGGACCTCGACGCCTGTTATCGCGGATCGGCGGGCCCGGGCAAGCTGCTCCTCCTGGAAAACTCCGACGCGCTGCTGGAATTCCCGCCAGAAGGCATGAAACGAAGGGGGTTCCGTGTCGCGGGGCTGACCCATGCGGACAGAAACCGTATCGGAGACGGCAATTCGGTGGCAAACCCCGAAGGTTTCAGCTCCCGCGGGCGGGAGCTGGTCCGGGAGCTGGACAGTCTCGGATTCGCCATCGATGCTGCCCACCTTTCGGATCCCTGCTTCCGCGAGGTCGCCGGGCTCTTTTCCGGTCCAATCATTTCCACGCACACCGGTTTGCGCGCCCTCTGCGACACTCCACGCAACCTTAGCGACGAGCAGGTTGGCGTCATCCTTTCCCGCGGGGGGATGGTCGGCATAGCCGCTTATCCCGGAATGTTGACCATCGACGGGCGGGCCGATATCTCCCACGTCTTCCGCCATATCGACCATGTAGTGCAGAAATACGGTCCTTCGGGGGTCGGCGTCGGTTCCGATTTCGGCGGCTACGACACTGTTTGCGAGGGGTTCGAGGACCATTCCCGGATTCCGTCTCTTGCCGCTCTTCTGGTTGGGGCGGGTTACACGGACAGCGCCGTACGCGGCATTATGGGAGACAACTGGTACCGGTTTTTCGTCAATCTGCTGAAAAGTTGAAATTCCAGACTTCATCAGCAACTGCACGAAGCCGCGGCCTTAGCGCACCCATTCACAAATTTGACGTCGAATTCATATGTTCTCGGAAAATATGTCATTTCGAACGAAGAGAGAAATCCGGAGGGTTTTGCTGAATCACCTGAAGAAATCTCCCTTTGGTCGAGATGACATCGCATTTATGAAGCCATGCTTTTGGTTTCTTCAGGTGGTTTTTCTATAACCCGGATGTTATATTAGCTGAAAAATTGTCAAGGAGAGTTCGAGATGACGCAGAAGGCCATGATCTGTCCCCGATGCCGGCGGCTGATCGGAAGTACTGAATCATCCTGTTCCTGGTGCGGGGCCAGAAGGCCGGGTTCGTGGTGGCAGGCGACCGCATGGACGCGCAACGCCCTGGAAGGCGACTGGCTTGTGAGGGCCATCATTACCGCAAACGTGGTATTCTTCATTTTTTCCCTGATCATCGGGGCCGGCGGCGGCTCCGGCAATCCTTTGAGTCTCTTTTCGCCAAGTCAGACCAGCCTGCTGCTCCTGGGCGCCACCGGTACGATTCCGATCGATATGTACCATCGAACCTGGACTCTCCTCTCCGCCAATTACCTGCACGGCGGAATTCTCCATATTGTCTTCAACATGATGGCCCTGCGCCAGATCGCGCCATGGGTTGTCAGGGAGTACGGTCCGAGCCGGATGTTCGTCATCTATACGCTTGGCGGGGTATTCGGCTTCTGGCTTTCATATGTCGCGGGTGTCCCGCTGACCATCGGCGCGTCCGCGTCGATCTGCGGCCTGATCGGCTCGCTTCTGTATTACGGCAAGAGCCGCGGCGGTGCGTACGGCTCCGCCGTATATCGCGAGGTGAGCGGCTGGGTGATTGGACTCGGACTGATAGGCCTGCTGATGCCGGGCATCAACAACTGGGCGCATGCGGGAGGCATTGTCGGCGGTGTCGTGCTGGGAATGTTATTGAAATACGAGGAGCGCAGGCCGGAAACGGCCGTCCACAGGGGCCTGGCGCTGCTGTGCGCCGCGGCGACCGTCGGGGTGCTCGGATGGGCCGTGCTCGGAGCTGTTGCCCTGAGATTGGGTTAGCGAGAGAATTTCCTGAATCCGTATCCTGATTCGACATCCTGCCGGGACTCAGGAGTTTTTTTGTCAGTCTCTCCCGTTCCCGGTGGTCAGGCGAAAATTGATTTTCTGGTACAGGATATGGTGTTCAGGCAAAAGTTTTGCCGTGTATTCATTGAATTTGCGGCTGAACACATTTATTGCCAGGGCCGGGCACATCCCGGCGCACAGCGCGCAACCGGCGCATTTTTCCTGGGAAATAATTGTCGCGGGGTTGTATCCCGCTGAACTCGTTTCGTCGCTCAGCTTCAGCAAGGTTCGCGGACAGGCAATAGTGCAAAGTCCGCACCCCTTGCACATGTTTTCGTCTATTACTATTCTGGCAAGCATTCGAATACCTTTGGCCGGTTTCGGAAACCGGCAAATTTAAGCTGCGTCTAATATTGTGATTCATCGTACGTAGTGGCAGACTATCATAAATGGAGAAATATAAGAAACCAAATTATTGAAGTGAATGAAAGATGATAATTCTGGAGGGCTTTCCCGGCGGCGGCGCGCATAGCGCTTTTTAATACAGATTTGAAACCGGAGCGATTGATTTCGCGGTGAGAAAAACCGTTGCGTATTGTCTTATCATGAACAGGGGCTGTTACCGCCTGCCGGGACAACCCATATACAGCTCTTCCAGTTTGCAAATCCCGTCTTTTGGCAGTTTGTCTTTCTTTTTCATCCTTTCGATTTCCAGCAACCTGTCTTTACGCGGTATTTTCTTTTGAATAAAATCGGCAACGTCGAGTTCCGGCACATCGAGCAATTTTATTGCCAGAGTAGGCAGATCATATGTACCTTTCTTATACCTGGCGAGAAGCTTTTCGATATAAGTTCCGGTTTTTTTGACATTATTTGAACGATACTGGACCAACTTTAACTCCTGCAAGTTGTTTAATAACTCAATATTGTTGATTAGTAATTTTTATACCATTAATTGATAGGATGTGTCAATGCATCGTTTCTATCGTCAAAATGTGTATTAGACATATTGTGTGAAATACATAATATCAACAGCTTTACTAATTCGTTATGTAAATAATTTTATAACGATTTCCCGTGTTTTCAGGTTGTACAATAAATTTTACTTTATATTTACAGAACTATTCCACAATAGATTGGTTGGATATCCGGTATGAGAAACTGACCTGAAATTACTGGATTTCCGCTTTGAGCCGCCGTTAAAGTTTTGCTGAAATACGGTCGCGGGAATGATGAATTTTACCTTTGTTCGGGCGAAAGTTCCGTATAATTTGGTTTGAGGGAAAAGATGTGATATATTTTGCTGCACAAGGCACGGCTTTATGACAAAAGTCGAAAGGTTCGAATATTCAGTAAATTGAAATTGCCGGAGGGGTGAAGAATATGGCGGTTCTTGATTTTGAAGCATACGCGAAATGCAGGGACGAGATTAAGGAGCAAAAAAAGATTATCGAAGACCTGGCCAAGGCGAATGCCGAACTGGAAGAGAAAGTAAGCGCCATATTCGGCGCGTATGAAACCCTGCAGTATACTTGCGAGGGACGCTGCAGCCTTTACGGCGCCGAACTGGAAAAACTGAGGAAGCAGATCGAATTGCTGGAAGAGCAACTCATGGGAAAGACTGAATAAAGCTTGTGCCTGAAATTGCTGATGTGGGACGATTCCGGCCAGCGAACGGGGTTTCTTTCACACATCATGAGAATTGAAAGGAAAAGTTATGTCTGAGAATGAAATAATATCCAAGCCTGTTGCCTTGAATGATGACAATTTCTCCGAAATTCTGGCGACCTCCACTATCCCGGTGTTAATGGATTTCTGGGCGCCATGGTGCCACCATTGCCGCGCGCTGTCTCCCGTTCTGGATGCGGTGGCGGCCGAAATGGCCGGCCAGGTGCTGGTCGGCAAGGTCAATTGCGACCTTAACGAGCAGCTGCCGAAGAAATACAACGTGGAAGTTTTGCCCACACTGTTCCTCATCAGAAACGGAGAAACGCTAGGGAAAACCATCAACCCGAAGGACAAGAACACCCTGGTCTCATGGATGCGCGGTCTCATCGACTAGCGGAAGCTCCGGTATCGGTAGAAGGAAATCAAGGCGGCTGTCGGCCGCCTTTATTTTTGCCATGGGATAAAAAACGGATTCCGTTTTTATCCGTTCTCTGCTAAAAAAGTGTCCGTCACGAGGGCATTTATCCCGAATGGTGTCGGGATTTTGCCCGATCATGCTCTGAATGAAATTCCGAAAGTTCCGGACGGGCGCTGACAAAGGCGGTCCGGCCGGCACATTCTTGAAAAGGAAGCCCCATGACGGATTCATTGATCCACCACGCCACATCCTCTTACGACTATCCCCTGCTTATCAAACATCTTCTTTTTAACCCAGTGGAATATGATCCATGCCGGGAAATAGTCTACCGTCGGCGACACCGCTACACATACCGCGACCTGCGCCGGCGCGTGCATCGTCTTGCGAACGCCCTGACCGCTCTCGGCATCAGGGCGGGGGATACTGTGGCGGTGATGGACTGGGACAGCCACCGCTACCTGGAGTGCTTCTTCGCCGTGCCGATGATCGGCGCCGTGCTCCATACCATCAACGTCCGCCTGACGCCGGAGCAGATCCTGTATACAATTGACCACGCGGAGGACGACGTTCTGCTGGTAAACGCCGAATTCCTGCCGGTGCTGGAGCAGATCCGGGGGCGGCTCGATACGGTGAAAAGTTATGTCCTTCTGAATGATGAACCGGATGTTCCGACCTGCGGCATTCCTTTTGCCGGCGAGTACGAGCAGCTGCTGGACGCCGCCGATCCGGAATTCGACTTTCAGGATTTCAGCGAGAACACCCGCGCCACGACCTTTTACACCACCGGAACCACCGGCATGCCGAAGGGCGTTTATTTCAGTCATCGCCAACTGGTCCTGCACACACTGGGTGCCATGGCCGCCCTCGGCACCGCTGCCGGTCACGGCTGTTTCCGCCGAGACGATGTCTATATGCCCATTACTCCCATGTTTCACGTTCACGCCTGGGGAGTTCCGTACATTGCGACCATGCTGGGCGTGAAACAGGTCTATCCCGGCCGCTACTCTCCGGAGCTGCTGCTGGAGCTGGTGGAAAGGGAAAAGGTTACCTTTTCCCATTGTGTCCCGACCATGCTGCACCTGCTGCTCAGGCATCCCCATGCCCGTCGGATGGACCTTTCGGGGTGGAAGCTGATGATCGGCGGCGCAGCCCTGTCGAGGTCCCTTTGCCTGGAGGCATTGGGGCGCGGGATAGACATCTTTTCGGGCTACGGCATGTCGGAGACCTGTCCCATATTGACTATTGCTCACCTGACCCCTGAAATGCTGGAGCTTTCGCCCGAGGAGCAGGCGGCCGTCCGCTGCAGGACGGGGCGCTCTCTTCCCCTTGTGGACCTGATGGTTGTGAATCACGAGCTGGGCGAACTCCCCCGCGACGGAGCGAGTCCCGGCGAGATAGTGGTTCGCGCGCCCTGGCTCACCCATGGGTATCTGAAGGATCACAAGGCTTCGAAGCGTCTCTGGGAAGGGGGGTACCTTCATACGGGGGACGTGGCCGTGCGGGACGAACTGGGGTATGTCAGGATTACCGACCGGTCCAAGGACATTATCAAGGTTGCGGGGGAGTGGGTCTCGTCCCTGGAACTGGAGGATATAATCGTCCACCACCCGTCAGTGGCCGAGGCCGCGGTGATTGCCATGCCCGACGAGAAGTGGGGAGAACGCCCCCTGGCGCTGGTGGTCCGCCGCCAGGATTCGAAGCACGGGGAAAAGGATATCGTCCATTTTGTGAAGGAATACGCCGACAGGGGAATGGTCAGCAAACACGCGGTCCTGCTCAAGGTCCGTTTTGTCGATGCAATAGACAAGACCAGCGTCGGCAAGATCAACAAGATTGTTCTCAGGGAGAAGTACCTGCCCTGATGCGGCCCGGGCCTGGAGCCTGTCCTTAATGTTTTTGATTCTTGAAAGGCCGGTAGAGGGGGTCGCCGATCAGCACCATCTGCCAGGACCAGAACGGGTTCGCAAGGGTATAGCACTCCGCGAGCGCGAACCTGCCGTCCAGGAGACAGCCGAAAAAAACTTCCGGCTCGGGAAAAGACTGCAGATAAGGCTCGGCCACCGGGCCCAGGGTCGCGGCAACCCCTTTTTCCAGCATCGACTTGCACCACACGGTGCTCCCCCTGTTTTTCAGGGTTGTGCATTCGGAACTGGCAACGTGATATCCGACAGCGCCCTTAACCCATCTGAAGGCGTCGACATACTTGCCCAGGCTGTACCATCCGCAGTACAGCGCCGCGTCAGGCGCTTCTCCAGGCTGGAAGAGCCTTTCCCGCTCATCAAGCACGACGGGCATCTTTCCGCTCTTTTGGACTATCCGCGCCGTGTTGTGAATGGCGCGGTCATAAAGTTCGTATGGCGAAAGATTTTTGCCGCTTTTGTCCGGCCACCTGGCGTCGAAATATGCCTTGCCGGCAAGCCCTCGTTCCTCCGCCTCCACGCTGTCATCGATAATCCGGCGGACAATTGCTTCCGACGGTCCGTCAAGCCTGCACGTAAGGATGACCTTCTGCGGCATTCCGTTGATCGTTTTGCCCCGGAACCCCAGGAAGTACCTGTTCGGCAGCCAGCCCTGCAGGGGATACGGTTTTTCCATGACCAGGGCCAGTTCCGAGTCGACCGATGCGCCCTCCAGGGATTTGTCCGCTCCCATCAGCTCTTTCTGGGTGGCGGATTCCTCGTCCTTCAAAGCTTTTAATTGCTTTTCATCTTTTTTTCCGAGGGACTTTATCCGTTCGGACAGCTCCTGGGAGCGTTTCCTCAGCTCGGCGACACGTACCTTCTCCAGCAGGTTCAGCTCGGGGGGAAGAATGCGCAGGGGAATGCCGTACATAAGCACGATACATTTGAACTTTTTCCCGTCGGGATCCCTATTGCCGATGAAATTTCTTACCGGAGAAGCTATTTCCCGTTCATAGTCTTCCCTGCTTATCTGTTCTCCCTTTGCCGTGGTCAGCAGAAGAAGGTTGTTCCCGGGCACATTGCGTTTTCTCATGTAGTAGAGGGCCAGATGCGAGCTTTCAGGGACCGCGCGGTTTGCCACAATGAGGAGTTCTTCCGCCGCCAGTGCGTGCGCGGGCTGGGGACGCCATAAAACCAGAGCAATTGCCATGGCGGAAACAAGCAGCAGTCCGACAATCCGGGGGTTGGTTGAATTGTTCCCGGTCAGTCGTTTGCAGGAAAATATGGACGCTTTCATACTCAAAAAAGTACCCCAAGCCATTACCGGTTGTCCAGATAATATTTGACCCCGATTTGGCAAAGTGTTACCGATTTTTCAGCTGTTCATTAATTTGTGGCGCTAATGTATACTTGAACAATAAGGTAAAGAAGATATTGTCAAAAGCTTTTAGGAAAAACAGAATAATCAAGTGAAATGTGGAAACTAAATTCCCCCTCTTAAGATAAGAGGGGGAGAGGGGGGGTATGAATCAGCGGATAATAACCCCTCCCGCTTGCGCGCCGAAGCGCTTCAGCGCGCAGGCCCGGCCTCCCCTTAAACAAAGGGGAGGAGAAAAAACGGGATCATGAATAAAAGGAGACCGGTTATGAAATACATGATAATTTCCGTCGGCATAGCGGTGATAGCTTTTGCCGCGGGCATAGCCGCCTTCACGATGAAGGACGAAAAGCCTGCCGTCGCCGCGAACGCGGCTCCGATCCGGGTCTTTTCGGCGGAGAAGGGGGCATACATAATGAGTTACAAAGTCGTCAAAACAAAAGAAGAGTGGAAAAAAATACTGACCCCCGAACAATTTTACATTCTTAGGGAAAAGGGGACAGAACGGGCATTCAGCGGCAAATACGCGGAGAGCCACGACCACGGCATTTACCGCTGCGCTGGCTGCGGCCTTGACCTGTTCCGGTCCGAAGACAAGTTCGATTCCGGTACGGGCTGGCCCAGCTTTACCAGGCCCATAGCGCCCGAGAATGTTGAAACCAGGGCAGACAATACTTTCTTCATGCACCGGACCGAGGTGCTCTGCCCCCGCTGCGGCGGACATCTGGGACATGTCTTCAACGACGGGCCGAAGCCGACGGGGCTGCGCTACTGCATGAACTCGGCGGCATTGCAGTTTGTTTCGACGGCGAAGTGACGGAACCGGACCTGTTGACCCGAATCCGTTGAAAGGTTCCGGCAGCGTGGGAGAATGACATGAAAACACTGATAGCGGTGATTCTGGCTGCCGCGGTCGTCATGGCAGCCTATGTTATCGGCGGGGTAGTAGAAAGTGCGCCAAAGCCGCCGGCGACGTATGCCGGCAAACTCGAAAAGGCGACCTTCGCCGGCGGCTGCTTCTGGTGCATGGAGCACCCTTTCGATCAGCTTCCAGGCGTAGTTTCGGTTACATCCGGCTACACCGGCGGCTGGAAGAAGAATCCCACCTACGAGGAGGTTTCGGCGGGCGGGACTGGTCATGCCGAATCGGTGCAGGTGCTTTACGATCCGACGAAGATCGGGTATGAAAAGCTTCTCGAAGTTTTCTGGCACAATATCGACCCGACGGCAAAGGACCATCAGTTCTGCGACTACGGCCACCAGTACCGCGGCGCCATTTTCTATCATTCAGAGGAGCAGCGGCGCCTGGCCTTGCGCTCCAAAGCGGCGCTGGAAAAGAACAAACCGTTTCAAGGGGCCATTCAGACCGAAATTGTCGCCGCCACGGAATTCTATCCGGCCGAGGAATATCACCAGCATTATTACAAAAAGAATCCCATCAGGTACAGGTTCTACCGGACCAGTTGCGGACGGGACAGCAGGCTGAAAGCCCTGTGGGGCCCATTGGCCGGGCATTAGTAAAAAATGTTGTTCCGGGGACTTTCGCGAATACAGGAAGAATGCGACTTGCCGAGAAAATGTGAAAAGTCCAAACCTGATTAACAGGGATGAAGGGGATTCAGGGGATAAAGGCAAAACACAGAATCTTTTTTAAGTATCATTGTTGCAAAAAAGCAAATTTTATTGCAGATTTTGGCTTTTCATTTTTTATCCCTGTCATCCCCTTTATCCCTGTTAAATTAAGGTGTTTCTTGAATTTTTGCGTGAAATCAACATCTGGAAAGTGTTAATTCCAATGTCGGAAAATCGTGAAAAGGACCAAATTGCCGTTAAGGCCGAGGCAGGCCGGGAAGCGCGAAAGAGTTCAGGCGTCTGGCGCAGGCTTTTGCCGGCCATTGCCGTGGCGGCCATTCTCATTGCGGCGGCCGGATATTTCCACGTCCAGGACCTGCTGAAGGATTCTCTTGAATGGATATCCGGCTTGGGGCTTTTCGGGCCGGTTATTTTCATCATCATTTATATTATCGCTTGCGTGGTGCTGGTTCCGGGCTCCATCCTGACACTCGGGGCGGGGTTCGTATTCGGCGTCGTCAAGGGGACGGTTATCGTGTCGGTCGCGGCGACACTGGGCGCCACCTGCGCGTTTCTGATGGGCAGGTATGTCGCGCGTGACTGGGTTTCGAAAAAAATCGAAGCGAACCCCAGATTCAAGGCTATCGACGAGGCGGTTGCCAGGGAAGGGTGGAAAATCGTCGGACTTGTCAGGCTTTCGCCGGTGTTCCCGTTCAACCTGCTGAACTACATGTTCGGTCTGACCAGGGTTTCTCTGAGTCATTATTTCTTTGCCTCATGGATCGGGATGTTGCCGGATACCTTTCTTTATGTATACATAGGTTCCCTGTCCGGCGACGTGGCTTCGCTGGGTTCTGGCGGTCATGCAAGGACGCCTGCGGAGTGGGTGCTTTATTCTCTGGGTTTTGTGGCGACAATTGCGGTTACGGTGTTTGTTACTCGTTTGGCCCGCAATGCCTTGGAGAAGAAAGTCTGAAATAACGTTGAAGGTTTTTTCCACTGATTTTGGAGGAATGCGGTTTTCCCCGATTCCCTGGACCGGGCCCGTTCGTCCATCCACCACTTGCCGCTATAGGCCAGGTTCAACGGCAGTGTCCACCAGAGTTGAACAGGAGACCGCAATAGTCTCTTCGCTACGCTCCGTAATGAGTAGAAACGTGCGTTGGCATAACGAAAACCCGCCAGAAGCTCGGCGATACTCATCTGTTTAGGCTGAAAGACCACGTCGTCCCGGCTGTTGTACTTGCGCCAGTCTCGCGTGAGTATCCGGCCCTCCGACTCCAGTTTGCGGAAGAGAGGCGTACCGGGGAACGGCGTCAAAATGTTGAACGTCGCGTTTTGGACCCCGGCCTCTTCCAGGAAATCGAGTGTGTCCCTGAATACTTCGGGAGTATCGCTGTCGAACCCGAAGACCATGCCAACCTGTACTGCAATTCCATGCGAGTGGATGCGCTCTATCACCTGAAAGTACTCATCGACCTTGTTGAACCCCTTGTTCACATCCGCCATGCTTTGCTGGGATATCGACTCCAGCCCCAGGAACAACTGCTTGCATCCGCTTCGGGCCGCGGCCTCCAGGAACTCGTCGTCGCGGCCGGCATGGATGCTCGCCTGACTGCTCCACCACTTGCGGTACGGTGCGATGGCCCGGAACAGATCCTTGGCGTACTCAAGGTCGGCCGCGATGTTGTCGTCCCAGAAGATGATGACCTTGCCGTTGAAAGAGGCATACTCGGCGGCAACCTCGGACACCGGCCGCCGGCGCAGAGTGTTGCCGTACATCACCGGAATGGTGCAGAAATCACATCGATTCGGACAGCCCCGGGTTGCGAAAAGCACCCCACCTGTAAGATCGCGTCTGTGGAAGTACGTCTTCCGGCTTCCGGGAATGCCGTCCAGTGAAGGTGTCCGGGTCTGGCGATAGACGCCGCGATGGCTGCCGTTCTGAAAGTCCCGCAGGAAGTCTTCCCACAAGCCCTCCGCCTCTCCGACAAAGACCACATCCGCATGCCCGGCCGCTTCTTCGGGCATAAGAGTCACGTGCGGGCCGCCCAGCGCGACGCATATATCCCGTGACCTGAAGCGTGCCGCAATGCTGTAGGCATGGTAAGCGCTTGGGGTGTGGAACGTAATTGCAACTATATCCGCGTGAGCAGTCCAGTCGATCGGTTCCGCTTCCTCGTCCACATGCCTGACGCTCCAGCCGGGAGGAACCCTGGCAGCGAGATAAGGCATGGTGATCTGCTGGAAGTTGAGCACGCGCGATCTTCTGACTTTGCGAATCTCGGGCGATGAGGCTGTGATAAGCAAAAGTCTTGGCATACTACCTCAGGATTTGAATTCCCGGCCAAACCCAAAACGTGGCCGGCGCGAGTTAAGAAAGCTTTTGGTGAATATGAAGGTTTGGGAGGACAGCGGCGAATTTCTGCCGCTGCTTCTTCCTGGATATGTGTCATCGGTCATCGTCTAAAAGGGTATGAAGCAACTTCTTATAGTTATTCAAGAAACTTTTTGTGATTGAATAATGCTCTGTATCCTCATAAGCAATCTCCGAAATCCCGCTGTCGCCCAAATAGAGAATCTTGGCTCTGGGGTAAGCCAGTAGAATCGGTGAATGAGTTGCAATTATGAATTGCGATTCGTTTTTAACCAATTGATGGATTGCCGATAAAGCCGCCATTTGTCGAGTTGGCGATAATGCTGCCTCGGGCTCGTCAAAAATATAAAACCCTTTTCCTCTGAGCTTCAACGTGAGGGCCGCCATAAAAGCCTCACCATGCGAACGTTCATGAAGCTCTTTTTCTCCATAACCGGCAGTGACGGCGCCACCTGTTTGCGCCATATATGTCGCCACGTTATAAAAACTTTCTGCCCGCAGGAAGTAGTAATCTTTTGGCGTTGCATAGCTTTTCACGGTTTTTAAATAGTTATGAAGAGGAGATATGGTGTCTGCTGTCGCAAGATTGAAATTTCGGGTTCCTCCTTCGGAGCTGAATCCCATTGCTAAAGCTATTGCTTCGACAAGTGTGGATTTTCCAGCGCCATTTTCTCCGACCAGGAATGTCACGTCCGGATGAAACTCAAGGGTGTTGAGATTCTGAATTGCCGGAATGTTGAACGGATACTCATCCCAATCGGGGTTCATATTTTCCTTCAACGATATTGCCTTCAGATATGGTCTCGCTTGCATTATCTACTCTCTTAACCTGGCGAATAACGGGCCAGCCATTGACCTGCCGGTTTTTTGGGCAGGTCCTATGGTTTGGTTGGGACAATTATCAAAATTTCATTTTCAAGGGGTGACCCCACATCCTTCGACTTAAAGCTTGACAGACTGTAGCCATGTGGCTACAATTTAACCATGATCGAAATCCGCAAGACTGAACTGTTTGCCAAATGGCTTGACAATCTGCGTGACGTTCAGACCAAAGCCCGTGTCCTCGTCAGGATTGAACGTCTTGCTTCAGGGAATCCAGGAGACGTTAAGCCCGTTGGTGAAGGTATTTCGGAAATGCGAATCGATTATGGTCCCGGTTATCGAGTATATTTTATCCAACACGGCAGCGAATTGATCATCCTTCTAGCCGGCGGCGACAAAGGCAGCCAGTCTAAGGATATCAAGGCAGCAATTCGGCTTGCACAGAATCTATAGGAGTTGAAAATGCCTAAAACATTAACCAGTCGCTATGATGTTGCCGAGCATCTCCGAACCCCTGAAGAAATGGCGGCCTATCTTGAAGCGTCCCTCGAAGAGGCTAATGGCGATGCGGCTCTAATTGCCAAGGCGCTCGGTGATATAGCACGCGCCAAGGGAATGTCGCAGGTTGCCCGTGATGCTGGCCTTTCCCGTGAAAGTCTTTACAAGGCGCTTTCTGGAGAGAGGGTACCTGGTTTCGATACGATTCTAAAAATCGTTTCGGCGCTCGGCCTTAAACTGCATGCAGAAGCCAGATAAGCCTTTCCAATCTGATGCTCCTCCTTGTTGTGAAGGTCATGCCTGTATTTCATTCAACTCATCCAAAAGCATCTGAATTTTTTTCTGCAGCTTTGTCCAGTGCTTCACATGTTGTTTCAATGTAGCAATAGGTATCCTCATATCGCAATACTTGACGGCCCACTCCAATTCTCGAACATCTCGGTTCTTTACCGCATTTTCGATTCTTTGAAGTTCCTTGAATCTTGTCATTTATCTTTCCTGTTCAACGGGTCGGGAGAACAGCGGCGGTTTTAGGCCGCTGCTTCTGCCTTGTTGGACATTTATGATTCTTTCATAGTTCTATAATTCAGAAATTGGTCGAACAAGGTTGCAACTTCCGAATTTACTTCCCATTGAGCATTAAGGTAGGCGACTGGATTTTTGACTATGTTCAGCCAAGTCACATCGTGGAAAACCCATAAGATGCCATGGTCAGTGTCGTATGTCCCGTATTTCTTCTCCTCTGTTAACCAAAGGAGGATGAATTCAGGATCATAACCACCCTCGCATTCGTCAGTTAGAGATATTGCGGGAATATCGTAATATTCAGGAGCTCCTGTACTTTGGTCTTTTTCAATTCTTACAAATGACATTTCCAATTGAGATAATTTTTTCAGGAAGACTTGCCCAGGCTCACAAGCAGAAGACGCATACTTAAGTTTTTTTCTGGACTCAAGAAAACTGCGAAGGTCTTCTGGGATTAGCTGAGCAACCGAAGAAGTTTGAAGGTCAGTTTTATCAAGTGATAAATCTAATTTTCGGGATCGTCTTTTCACTTTACCCGAAACATATGCTTCTTCGAAAGATATTCCAGTACATCTTGCCTGTTTTATTGCCTCTTTAACATCAGAGGCAACTATCCAACGTCTTGAGGTTTCCTCTAAGGTGGCAATTGACATCTTTTCAAGAATATAAGGGGGCTGGGGTCAGGTCTTGAAATATCACTTTTTATGGCTTTGACGCTCAAAAACTAACTTTTCAAGACCTGACCCCAAGCCCCACATTGATCAGACCCGGCCATCATTCCATAAAGGGAGGATGGCCAGATACGGCCAACTACCCTTGATCTGTTCGCGGCCCATATTCCTGTGAGTTTGCGGTATGGAGAAGGCCGCGTA
>DASRZQ010000172.1:0-25675 GCA_035686205.1 Geobacteraceae bacterium | reverse complement strand
GGCGTCGGGACCGCAATGAATCGTATGGGGGCGGCTGTATCCGGACCGTTCCATAATTTCTTCGGGTTCGATGATTTTGCTGATGGTGGGTCGGGCAGGATCAGGTTTGGTATCGATGATATAGATCCGGGAACTCCTGAGGCCGGGAACAACCAGATAGCGGCGTTCCAGGTGCGGATGCGGAGCAGAGGGGCACAGTGCCGAACTGCAGCAGCTCCAGCCGTAATGGTGGAGTTCGTCCCCCACATAAGGCATATGGAGCGTATGAATAACCTTACCGTATTTGTTGGAACCGGGATCGAGATCGACAACTGCCAGCGCGTCGGGCCTATCGTTGCTGCCGTAGTTGAGGGTTGCAACGTAACCGAGCTTTTCCCGCGGGGCCTGCATCGCCATGCGTGGCGAGGGATAAAAGGTAGGATCGGGTCGCATTAAAATCATACTGCTCACCTCCCTGAAGATTTCGAGGCAATTATTCCGACTGCACAGTGATTTCAGTTCGCATCCGGAAGAACGGGCCAAGGAAGAATAACGGGTAGGGAAGTTCTTAAAACGCTGTTATCGCCGGACTGCCTCGCTTTCTTTTTAGAATGGTCTCCTCCGTGTTTCCTTTTTGAAACATTGCAGCCTTTGTTTCTATTATAACAAGGCTGATGCATTCAAGAAACCGGCATCTTTTTATTCTTTTAAATTCAGCGTGTTAATTCAATGGGTGAGAGAGAAAGGCATCATATATTTGTGCGACAAGTTTGTTTGAGCCGTTGAATCTATGACTTTTCCAAGTGGCAAACTCTCAGATCTTAAAACGGTAATGACTATACCAGTCAATAAATTACTTTGCATCTTATTGATATCATTATCTTATTATGACGGCAACAATAACTGAAAATCCTCGTGTCGCCGGTTCGATTCCGGCTCTGGGCACCACTGAAATCAAGGCTTCGCGGGTTTTCTGCGGGGCCTTTTCTTTTTGTGGGTCGCATATGGGTCTGAACGGGGTACTTTGAATGCTCTTTATTTTGTAAACAGGCTGCCTAATTCGTTTCCCAGAACAGTTAATTGAAGCCGAAGCACCACCGAATGAAGAGTTTAACGCGGACAACTCGTCAGACACATCCGGCCTGAACGCAATCGTCGCTGAGACGGCAAAGCGCTTCGTAGGCATCCCATACCAATGGGGTGGAAACAACGTCGTCAGCCATGTCGGGATCTACGTTGGCGACAACAAGTTTGTTCAGGCACCCAGGCGAAATGACAAGGTCAAGATCTCCGACTTGGACAACCCAGGGTTTTCCAAGAAATATTTCGGAGCCAAGAGATACCTATGACACCTCTTTTCCCCCGAATCATTGGATTTTCCTATCCATCATTCCGCTGGAACTTGGCATAAAACTTTTTCGCGTGCCGAATGCCATGGACCGCCATGTACGGGGAACCAAAAACAAAAAATGGGACTTTACTTCTTCAACAGTCCCATTTCAGTTAAATACAAGATTGAAACTCAACAATTACCGTAAAACATTACTGGCTCAAACTCCTAGACGCAGGCGTTCGTCCGCCCTGGACGCCGAGGCGCCCGCCCGTTCCGAGTCCGCCCTTTACGGTCTGCGCCCTGTAGTTGCGCACCGCCCTGACCAACTTATTATAAGAATCCATAAAAGAGGCAGTGAGAATCTTTCCCTCCGGGGTGTCGGTGTAACCACCCAAACCACCTCCTACTCCGCCACCGAACATACCGCCGAACAGGTTGAAATCATAATTTTTTGCACTTCCCTCGGCAGCAGCCAGCTGAACACCGGACCGGTTGTCAACCATAAGCAGCGTCGTGGAAGCTTCGTTGGATTTCAAGCCACCAGCCACGGCCCCCACGACCCTGCCGAGCGATCCAAAAAGTCCTCCAATAGCGCCACCCATTCCACCGGTACCTTTCTGACTGAAATTAATTGAAGGGATCATCGTATAATCGGCCGCAACCATTTGTCCTTTGCCAAAATCACTCCCCGAACGCATCTCGCCGCTCTGTTCAAGAGCTCGTTCCTGCATCATGTTGTTCATCCCCCGACCGCGTTCGACAACCACAAAACAGTTAGACTGCTGAATCAGCATGCGCAGCACGGGCACGGTTGATCCAAGCTTATATTGATGAGACAGGGTAATATACCATGGTGCGCCCTGGTCTTCTGTTACAGCCAGCGTACCAAGAGATTCATCGCATTTTTCAAGCTGGCTGCTTGCCCCCTCCGAATTGGCGCCACCGGCACCACCAGTCGCAGTGTTGCTCCCCCCTCCCAGGACCGGCTCAGTTGCGCCGCATTCCGTCAACCCCAGCATGAACGCCAGCGTTGCACCTAAGCAGCAGCTGGCGAGTTTAGCAATTAGGTTCAACCATTTCGCTTTCATCGCAACCTCCTTATCAATGTAAATCTTCCCTTTAGACGGCAGATCACGGCCTTGGGGGAGAAGTACGCGTTATATGTGTGTTTCTCGTTAAAATTGATACTCTTAAAGCAACGCCTTCTTTATTATGAAGTTGCATCTATTTATCTGAATAAAAGAATATCATTGCGATATGACGCGGTCAAGAGTGACAACGCTCCTCCACTTACTCCTTAAAAAATGTTATTTATCTATGGGTAACCCCTGAGATCTATCGGAGTGGGAAATTTGTCTCTCATTTTGAGTCAACGGTGGTGAGACAAAATAGACTTGAGATTTCAACTAAGTCGGAGACTGTCTGAAAGGTGAAGTGTGTTTTTTACAGCTAAAGTATCCCGGATTCGTTTATTACCTCACTGCCAAGGAAATGTATGTCATCGGGACTCCAGCCATTGTCCTTCAGGACGTCAACAAGAAGCAACGCCAGCAGCGCCGGTTTTCGTTTCGTTATGCAGTCGTTAATCCTATCCTTGGTTTGGCTTTCCGGGTCAATTGTCTTTTCCAAGTTCTGCCTTCGTGGTTATTCGCATTGATTAAAAAAAGGGGATTACCTTTCAAAGTAAGCCCCTTCAAATTGCATAGAATGAATCAGGATTTGATTACTTCTTACCCTTTTTTGCCGATCCCTGGACAGCTTGGTTCCGGATCGAGCAACTGTTCCCCTCAGGGCAGGAATCTTGTCGGTTCTACAACGGGGTATACCAGGAACCATAAACCCCAAATGCCAAAAACAATAGAAGAGAGGTGGCAGGTTGTTTCTTGTCACCTCTTTTTTGGACAAAAATCTCTTAATGGTCTTCTTTGGTTTCAGCACCATGTTCTGTTTCTTGTCGAGGAAATTTAGCGCCGCAAACCGGGAGAATTGGAATTGAGCGAAAACAATTGACATATTCTCTCTCATTCTATAAAAAGTCGTGCTCAATGATCGAAGTGTAATGCAGCTTTTGCCTATTCCTTTATAGGCCATTCGATCAGCCTGGTTGAAGTTGACCAATCATGAATGTTCGTTTCATTTAATTCCAAAAATTCAATAGTCTCGAAACGGCAAAGGCTATATTTGTTGGGCCCGGGTTGCATTATCTCGGGGATGGAAATTGGCAGTTTAACTGGAAGACGACCAAGATCTACCCGGCTGAAGGGCAGCAATGCAGGGTGATGGTACTTACCTTGAAGGATGAAACCTCGCGTAAAGTTAACTTTATGTTCGTGAAATAGTGAACGGCTCTTTTTGTTATGGCAGGGATTTGGAATGAAGTGGATTGAGTAACTGCAAGGACAAATAACGGGCGACGCTGAAAGTGGCCAAATATTGGGTGGTCACTCTCGGTGTCGGGTTGTGCTGAAAGGTGTCCTAACAACGCGATGACGCTATTGAGAGACGACAAAAAAGGACTGCTTTTGGAGTTGCGGCTGTTTGCCTAGATGGCCTTTAAATTCTGAACTTTGAAATCGGCCGTGACTATATCAATCAATAAAATATCTCGCATCTTATTGTTTTATTTTTACGGCAACAATAACTGAAAATCCTCGTGTCGCTGGTTCGATTCCGGCTCTGGGCACCATGAAATCAAGGCCTTGCGATTCCGACCGCAAGGCCTTTTTCTTTCAGTCAGCATTCAATTACCGCATAACACGCACCTGCAATGGTTTGCTTTCCGATTTGAGCGACGGCACGTACATCGGCCAGACCGAAGCCGGGAGTGCAAGTGAAGTTCCTTCCAGCTCCGGGTACACGACATACCGGAATTCATGCCGGCCTCCCGGCAGACTGTCGAGGAAAAATGCCATCCGTTCGTCATGGCGCTCGGAATGGACGTACCAGTCCCAATAATCGTCAAGACCGACAAAGCGGGGATCGGACCTTGTTTCCCGCACCTCGAAACCTGCCGGGAGACGGTCCTCGACGATGACGAAATTTATATTCTCCCTGTTGTCAATGATCAGCCGGATCTCGACTTCATCTCCGGGAGAGAGATTTTCGCCCGGTTTGAGAGGAATGTATTCCATCCTCCATTCCTTGCCGCTCTTCCGCGCCATGACTCGGTAGAGCCTGCGTTCGACCGACAGTCCCGGAACCTGAGTGGCGTTCTCCGGGGGGACAAGGTAATCGAGGGCGGCCGTCAGATATAAAGTGCCTTTAGGTGCGCTTTTCGACAACATGACCCGGTTTGAGCCGCGCTTGAGGCTGGAAGCCGGTATTTCGAGCGATGTTTGCCCTCCCGTAATCCTTCCCTTCTCGACGGTTATGCGGTCAACTTCACGGTCATTGAGGATCAGGCGGGCCGTATAGGATGCTTCCGACTCTCCTGTCGCCGACACGTAATCGGCGAGGGCCTTGACTACAATCGCGGTACCGCGTGTGGTATTCCACCAGCGTCCGGATCTTTTACGGACCAGGAATTCGGCGAGAGGCGGCGCAAGCGGGTCCTTCGGGTCCCGGGCGAGAAGGGTTTCCAGCAGCATTGCCGTCGTCTCCACCGCGGACCCCGACCAGCGCCAAGAATACCACCACGACAATGCATCCTCGTCCTGCAGGTATGCGCCGGCGCCTTCTCTTTTTACCCTCGTTTTCAGGTCGGACAGGAGTTCGCCGGCCCGCTCCTTCTGTCCGATGCCGGCCAACGCATCGATATAAAAGATCTTTTCCGAGGGGGTAAGCTGCCTCCAGGCTGCTTCGGCTTTCTTTTCCACAGCCGGGTCGATTTTGCCGACTAGTGTGAGGGAACGGTAGGCAAAGGGAAGTGAACCGAAATCAGCCTTTTTTATCAGTTCCTGCAACGCTTTTGAACCGCGGTCCAAAACTTCCTGATTCACTTTTACGCCGGACTTCCCGGCAAGCGCGAGGCCGTACACGACGTAAGCCGTCATGTACGGGTCGCTGGCGTCTTCTTTCCACCATCCCCAGCCGCCGTCTTCGTGCTGGAAGTCATAAAGCCTTTTAAGGCTTTCATCGAGAACCTTCGGCAACTTTTCGGCAACATCCCCGTCGAGTAAAAATCCGCCCTTGCCGGTGAGACCGCGGACATAAACGGCCGGCAGGAACCGGGACATGGTCTGCTCGACGCAGCCGTACGGGAAATCCACCAGGGATTTGAGGCTCTCGTTAAGACTGGCGGCCAGGGTCGGGGCTATGGTGATCTTCATGGACGAGCCTTCCGCAAGGGCTTCGGCGGGAAAGTCGATGGCTGTCTCACCTTCAGTGCCGCGCAGGGCGATGTTGCCCAGGGATTCACGGTTCAGGGCTCTCGGCAGGACAGGGACCCGCAGCTCCATGGCATCGCCCCTGCCGTCCGCCATGGCGCGCAAACGGAGCAATGACAGGCCCGGAGCGCCGGCGCCGATCCGGATGTCCCGGCGCAAAGCTCCTCCCGCCGCGACTTTTCCGGAGAAATTTCCGTCCTCCCTCAGGGTCAGCCCCTCGGCTTCAAAGCGTCCGGTAACGCCTGACTCACGGTTGGTCATATTGTTTATAATGCCCGGAATTTTCAGTTCGTCGCCCTGGATGAAAAAACGCGGCGGCTGCAGACGGGCCATGACATCGAGACGGGCAACGAATTTTCCCCGGCCGACGCCGAAATCGCTGTCATCGGTGTGGCCGACGGCCGTCGCCCGCCAGGTGGTCAGATTGTCCGGCAGGACGAACTCGGCCGTGGCCTTGCCCTGGGAATCGGTTTCCAGCACCGGTGCCCAGAATGCCGTATCCTTGAAAATCTTGCGCACCTTGAGCCCCTTCAGACCGTCATCGGAGAGATCCGCTGTAGTCTTGTCCTTTGCTCCTCCCCCCAGGTAAACCCTTGGAAATGAATTGAGCGTCGTTACCAGGTGTTCCCTGACGCCGCGGAAAAAACGGTAAATGTCGTCCCTGCGTTCCGGGGAAACCGCATAAATCGCTTCATCCACAACGGCAAGAGAAAGCTCCGCGGCCCGGGGCGCCGGCCCTGCTGGATCAACGGCTGAAAGGGAAAGGCGTACCGTGTCGCCGGGAGCGTATACCGGCTTGTCGGAGCTCACCGATATTCCGAGCCTGTTTGCCTGGTAGTCGACCTTAAGCGTTTTTGTCCTGGTATAGAAACGGCCGTCCGCCACCATGGTTGCGGTTACGAAAACATATGGGGCATATTCTTTCCGGACAGGGATATCCACCACTTCCACCGATCCAGACGTCCCGATAATCCGCCTGCCGTAAATTTCCCTTCCTTCAAGGGCGATGAGAAGACTGGCCCCCGGTGCCGGGTTTTTCACGATCAGCCGGGCCGACTCGCCGGAATTGTATGTCTTCTTGTCAAATTCAGCGCCCAGTTCCCGGTAGGAAGAGTCCCAGGCATAACCCTCGCGCCAGACCCACAGCCACTCGCTGGCAGCGGTTTTCCTGCCCTGGTCGTCGGCCGCGGTTGCGGTGACGCGCCAGTAGCCGGGGCGCGGGAATGTATAGCGAAATTCCGCCTGTCCTGCCTCGTCGGTAAAGACATCCAGGCGGTCTACTGTCCTGAATGAGGTTACCTTCGTCTTTTTATCAAAAAATTGTTCTTCAATGACAACCGAAACCTTTGCTTTTACGGGCCTGTCGTCCCACGAGCGGGTACGGGCGGAAAACTCCACCGCCTTTCCGGGCGAGGCCAGAAAACTATGCGCGCGCACGTCAACGGAAACCAGAGAAGGTGTCACCAGGAAGTTCGCTGAGGCGGAAACCTGCCGGGAAGCAAGGTCGGTCACGTCAGTTTCGATGGAATAGGTGAGAGGTACAGCGGTCTGCTTTGTAGCCACCAGGATTTTCCCCAAGCCGTTTTCGTCGGTGGTCACTTCGCCTTCGCCCAGAAAATCCGAGTATCCGCCGTAATACCCGCCGTCCTCATTTTCATCTCCCGTTTCGGCCGGTTCTTCATCCCCACGATAAATTGAATAGTCCGGTTGCGAATATATCCGGTAACGGACCTTGGCGCCGGCGACAGGCGCGCCGAAATAGTACCGAGCCTGCAAAGACAACTCCTGCGTTTCTCCTCCGACCAGGAATTTTTCCGGAGCGGCCATGATGACTTCAAATTCGGGTTTCCGGTATTCGAGGACTTTGAACGAAGCCTGCCAATTCCGGTTTTTCGTTTCTGCCCTGATTGTATAGCCGCCCAGGGAAGGGTTGTCCGGAAGTTTGAACTCTCCGCTGAACGAACCGTGAGTGTTCAGCTTGAAATCCCGTTCGAAAAGCGTTTGGTCGCCGCTGTCCGTTATTGTTGCATGGACCTGGTCCAGGTCCGGCAACGCATACCCCTCGCCGACCCTTTTGCGGACCACTCCCTTGAAAAAAACGGTCTGGCCGGTCCGGTAGACGGGGCGTTCCGTGTAGATGTATCCTGCAAGAGCTCCTTCACCCGCTTCATTGGGCTGCGCGGAAAGATCTAGGCAAGCCGGATTTCCGTCCCTGAAGCCGATTATTCTGACGGCCTGTCGAGGTCCGCCGTATTCGGCCAGGCCGTTGCCATCTGTTTCTTTACGGAAGTCCGGACCCGCATGTTCTCCCGGATTCTTCGCAAAGGCTTTAATTTCAGTACCTTCCAGCGCTTTTCCATTGACAAGGTCGACTGCGTAGAAAAGGGTTCCCGCTGGTGAAGTTTTTGCCACGATGCCGAGCCGCGTTACGAAGAACAGGGCTCGGGCCGTGGTTTTGCCGGAAGAGGCCTCAATGAGATAGATACCCGGCTTCATGTGAGTCAATTGAACCGTCGCCGTTTTTGTATGGGAGCGTTTTTCCCTCTTCAGGCTGACGGAAAAAGTGCTTTCTTTCGCCAGGGCGGAAAGCGGGATCGCCTCCGGTTTGCCGGTATCCACACTTCCATCCCGGAACATGCCGTTACTGACGGAATAAAGCCGTATCTTCGCGGCATCGATCCAAAGACCGCGAAGTCGCATTTTGACCGACTTCACTGGAAGATAGACGCGGTCCGCGTCATCAAAGGAAAGCATCGGCGGCCTGAACGACGCTTCGAGTTTAATGGCTGTCCGCTCGCCTTCCTTCACCTCGACATTCATATGCGGGTCCGCAACCCGGTCATCGTATGAGCCCAGGGTATAGAAACCCGGCGCAAGCCCGGTGAGGGTTATTTCACCTTTATCATTGGTCCGCCCGTTCCTGTAGCCCGGCTCGCCGGACAGGTAAATTTCAGCCCTGCCGACCGGACGGCGCCCGGCCCCGCTTCCGGCTGTCATTTTGACGGCCAGCGCTCCGGCCCTGCGTATGGTAATGTCTCCCAGGTCCTTTTTTTCTCCGGCTTCCATCGACACATACATTGGCTTTTCCGTAATCCACGCAGGCTGCTCTATACGCAAATCGTATCCGCGCGCATCCACTCCCCGAATGTGGAAAACGCCTTTCCCGTCAGTAACGCTTTTCAGTCCGGTTCCCACTGATACAGCGATGCCGGGAATGGGCCTTCCGGAAAGATCGACAACCCTGCCGGACAGTTCCCCACCCTTGTTAAGGGGAATGGACAATTTCACGGGCTCCTGGCCGTTGACGGAAACCGTTCCTTCGAAGACGGCGAACCCCGGGCAGGCAACCGTGTATTGGTAATTTCCGGGTTTCAGCCGGATGAGGAATTTCCCTCCCTCGTCCGTGGATGCGATGACGGGTTCTGACGGTTTTTTGCGGTAGGTTCCGATAAATTTTATAACTGCCGACCCGACCGGTTGATTCGTCTCGGCGGAATGGACACTGCCGTCGATGCAGCCTTTTCTTTCCGATGCCGCCGCGGGAGTGCAAAGAAAAATCAGCAGGGTTGCAAGAACGACAGGGAAAAGCGGGAAATGCCTCTTCATTAGACCCCTCCTTTGTTACCTTTACCCCATCCCTTAATTGTCAAGGGGATGCCGGGAACCGGTTATAACTTTTCTTCATTTCCTGCTGGACACGGCAAATGCCTGGAACTTGAATATCCTTACTCTCGAACGGTCTTTTTCGCCCAGCCTTCTCATGGCTTCCCTGAACGCCCACGAGGCCGTCTTCGCCTCGCCGGGAACGATGGCCACGCCGTTATGGTCGTTTTCGACCAGAAGCCCTTCACGGGACGGGTCCACCTCGGCATACGACGTTACGGCGCTTGGCTCTTCGGGAAAAGTTATTTGCACGCCGGCGGACAAGGCGGATTTCCTGTCGACGTAACGCGCCCTGGAGTCGAAGGTCAGGGCCAGCCGAATGTTCTCGGCAATTTCGTCAGCCACGTTACCGGTTCGTGGGTTAAAGCCGCCAAAACAGGCAATCACCCTCTTGGCGGAAAAGAAAGTCACAAAACACGCCCGCTGCACCTTCGTCAGGAACAAAGGAGGTTCGGGAATCTTGGCATAACCGAGACGGGCCTGAAAAACTCCCTTCGCATAATTCAGAATTTCACTTTTAAGACCAGGGTCGGAAAGAATGGAATGAGGATCAATTTGTGCCGCGGCTGCCGTATTTCGTCTTTCCTTTGCCGGCGGAGCGGGGGGGATGGACCCGGATTGGGCGGCGTCCGGACCGGCAAGTGATAAGACGATGATCAGGATAATGCCGCAAGATATCGGGAAAACCGCGTATTTCATTGACTGTCGCCTTTCAGGATGTTTGAAGGAGGAGGATAAAAATCCCGCGATATCGTCTGCTCCCGCGCCTTTCCCCCTGCCGTGACAATGCGCTTGGTTATTACGGAGAAACCTTTTCCGCCTGTCTGTTCCCGCGAGCCGGCAATCGCCGCGGAATCCGCCGTTGCCGTCGCGGGTTCCAGAGGAATGCTGTCGCTCTTTAATTCAACCTGAAACCCTTTTTCTTCCGTAGACCAGAAACTCACCGTAATACGCCGATCTTCCATTTTTATCCTGAGTACCAGCGGCGATTTGTGCGGATTCCGCAACTTCAGGTCCTTGCGCCATGTGGCTATGGTTGCGTCCCTGCCGGGCGGGACATAGGAAACGGCCCGGGAATGGGGGTGACGCTCCGCAATCTCCAGCCCGGCATAAAGGGCGGCATTATAAATTGTGGTTGCCAACTGGCAAATGCCTCCGCCCGGGATATCCTGCATATATCCGAGGTCATTGATCATCGGCGCACGCAGGTATCCCTTGCCCCCGTCACGGCTGCCCACATGCTCGTTAAAGCTGAAAGTTCCGCCTGGCGGGATTATAACTCCATCCAGGTCCCGCGCAGCGCGGGCGGCATTGTGGATCTGCATGTGTGAGCGTCCTGCCAAAGAGGTTGAAAAGCCGCTCCACAGGAACCTGTAGCTGCCTTCGGCCTTTTGTGCGTTAGTGAAAGCGGGCACGAGACAAATGCAAATGGAAATAACGTAGCATATGAAGACTTTGATTTTCATAACAGTATATTAATAAAAATTTCATTTTGTATCCTTATACAACAAATAATACATTTTCCTCCAAGAAATTTTACCATTCGTTCGTTATATAACCACCAATATCATGTATTATTAGGATAATCGCGGAAATCATAGGTGCGGGACATTTATAAAAAATTGTGCTAGTATTAAACAATGGATATGTTTGACACAAGTCTGCACAGTAACTTTCATGAAGGGAATTTAGTGTGTTGAAAGTATCGCGAAGAAAGACCTTCGTCGTATAATGTTTGTTACTACATGGAAAAAGGAGTATTCAGGGCGTTATGCGTAAATCTAAGAAACAGATCGAGGTTTCGGGTACTGTCTCTTTCAGGAAGACCGACCTGGAATTTCTCGGCAGCGACAGGATTGCTCTGCTGGAAAAGATCGACGAGTGCGGTTCAATAACCAAAGCCGCCAAGGAAGTAGGCATTTGCTACAAGACCGCCTGGGATACGATCGATGCAATCAACAATCTCTCGGACAAACCGCTGTTTGTCCGGATGACCGGCGGCAAGTCGGGAGGCGGGACCAGGCTTACGGAAGCGGGAAGGGAAGTTATCAGAAAATATCGGATCATTAACGAAGAACACGAGAAGTTTCTCGCAAACCTGGAAGATAAGATGGAAGATGCGGATACCCTTTATAAATTTCTCAAGAGGATTTCCATGAAAGTCAGTGCCAGAAACATATATGCCGGCAAGGTTGCAAAGATTTCCAGAGGAGCCGTCAATACCGAGGTAGCCCTTTCCCTGAAGGGCGGTGATCAGATTATCGCCATTGTCACCAACGAAAGCGTGGAATCTCTCGGCCTGCGCGAAGGAAAAGACGCATATGCCATTATCAAGGCAAGTTCGGTCCTCATCAGCACCGATGCCGAAAAGGTGAAGATTAGCGCACGAAACAAGCTGAACGGAAAAATTGTAAAAGTGGAGAAAGGCGCCGTGAATACCGAGTTGAACCTGGAGTTTAACGGAGGAAATACGATAAGCGCGATAATCACCAACGAAAGCGCCGATGCCATGGAGCTCAAGGAAGGCGACACGGCATGCGCCTTGTTTAAAGCATCCAGCGTCATCCTTGGGGTTGACTGACTTCTTTTTGTTAAAGCTTCAGGCGACTTCCTTGGGCAGCACCGGACGTCCGAGAACCACCCTGTTCCTGCCTTCCGCTTTAGCCTTGTAAAGAGCCAGGTCAGCCGAGTGTATCAGGGTTGTAAACGTATGACCATCTTCGGGGAAGGACGCAATTCCGAAACTTGCGGTAAGCTTCCCAAAGGGCAGATTCTCCTCATTGGGAAATCTTTCTTTTTCGATTTCAAGCCTTATTCGCTCTGCAACCTGGGCCGCTTCTTTTTTAGTGGTATCCGGAAGTACGGTACAGAACTCTTCTCCGCCGTAACGAACTACGATATCCATCTCCCTCACTGATACCTTCAGGATTTCGGCAACCTTCTTCAATGCCCCGTCACCCGCCAGATGACCGCCTATATCGTTGTAAATCTTGAAATAGTCCAGGTCCATGAAAATAACGGAAAGATTCAGGCCGTTGCGAGTGCTTCTGCTCAGCTCCTCCTCAAGCCTCGTTCTAAGGAAGCGATGATTGTAAAGGCCGGTAACGTGGTCGGTAATCGAGAGCTTTTCAAGATGGAAGGACCTTTCGAGCGCCCAGGTGCGCTCGATCATCAGGGAGGCAAGATTGGCGAAAGTCGTGAGAAGGTCCAGGTCCAGCTCGTTGAAGGCGCCCATGTCGTCCTTGTCGGAGAGATTAAGAACTCCGATTGTCTTGTCCTTAAGCTTAAGGGGCACGCAGAGCAGGGACTTTGTTTTGAAGCGCGGACGGTTGGGCATGCGCACCCTGTCGTCCTTTTCCACGTCGTCAACCATTAGCGGAATGCCGCTGCTGGCGACTTTTCCGGCAATGCCCTCACCCATCTTGACGGTTATGCTCTGGGCTACGGAACTGCTCATACCCTTGCAGAAACCCACTTGCAGATTTGTCCCGTTTTTGTCGATCAGCATGATTGATCCGCGTGACGCCCCCACAAGGTCGGCGGCGATCTCCAGGACACTTCGGTACAATTCTTCTTTGCTTTCCGCAAAAAGCAGGGTATTGGTCAGCGACATCAGGTTGCCTGAAAAAGAACCGACGAGTACATCCTCCCTTTCCTTTTTCAGATGAATAAATCTTGCCGCTATCCTGTTTACCAGCAACTCCACCAGCGGCGACTCCGTCTGCCCGGAGACGGTATCAAAAACCGCAATAAAGCCGAGAATATCGCCACCGTCTTCAAAAGGGAAGCAAGAGTAAATTCCCGTGGACAATTCGGGGAAAATTTCCTTCAGTTCGTTAACGGGCCGTTCGAATCTCTTCGGTGAACCCGGGTAAATGGAGATTGAAAGCTTGTTTTCGGCTATGCTGCATAATTGTTCAGGGAGTCCGATCAGGCCTTTCACAAGATAACAGTTTTTTTTCCCATCACGCAAGGCAAAGGCAATGCGGCGAAAATTAAAAATGGTGCCCAATGCCTCACCGGAAAACTTGATCAGCTCTTCAACACATTTTATTTCGTCCATACGGGACAGGCTTTGAGTTATTAAGCTGAGGTGATTCCGGGTTTCATTTATGGAAGATGCAGAATCTATTGTTTCCGTTCGCAGTTTCAGAAGAATATTTTTTGTATGTGTGGCAGCTTCTTCCACATCCTGGTATGTTTTTACCGGCATCTTCTCAACCTTCTCCAGGACCTCGAAAACATCGGATTTGGCGGTCCTGCAGAGATCCTCAAGTTTGAGAATATTTATGGATTTCTCACGGACGCCCTCTCCGACCAGGCATAACCGTTCCCTTCCGTAGCGGAAAGGAATTAGAAAACCGAGAAGCCCCCCGTGCATCCTGCATACAACCGTTTTTTCACTGATAAGTACATCCCGGATATGTTTTTCCATGTACGGAATAACGGTATCCCGGCTGAATGCATTATTCACAAACGAACAGATTTGCCTGACAGACATGTCACTATGCGCGGCGGCCCCATCCCGGCAGCCGTAAAGCAAAAGATTGAAATCCGCAAGGAATTGCTGTTCTTTAAGAGATTCCAGTAGTTCGGCAGTCGATTTTGCTTTATTGTCCTTGTCCATACGCTGTATTCATGGGCTCAGCCATTTGGAAAAATAGAATTAAATGCAATCAGGAATTAAGGCCCTTCAATTGACCGTACAATAAAACGCCTCAATATTTGTGTGGGAACCATATTTCTTAGTAATTATTTCTTGCGTAAGACTCTCAAAAATGCTATATTTAAACATATTTACAGGTTAAATAAGGGCAGGCTATTTATCATTTTAATGTATCTTATCACTTAGAAATCGCATGTCAAGAAAATTATCTTCTGGGTGATAATTTTTTATCATGCACATCTTAAAGAAAGACCTAATAATCTCATGGAAATTTCAATTGGTCCGAGAATTAAACAAATCCGGTTATCAAAAAGTTTGACCCAAAAGGAATTTGCCGATTCTTTGGGCATAGTCCAGGGTTTTCTCAGCGGTTTGGAACGGGGGAAAAAGAGTCCGTCGGATACTCTTTTGATAGCGCTTTGTCATCTCTACGAAATAAACCAGCAATGGCTTGAAACCGGAGAAGGTGAAGTATACAAAAAACCTACTGTTTCCGACGAGAATAGACAATACTTGGCAACGACTAAAATACCCCTGCTCAATCAGATCCCGTCTGAATTTCCCGACAAGATCACTGACCAGGATGTATTTGATTATATTTCCCTTCCGCATATGCCTGAAGGCTGTTTCTCCATTATCAACTTTGGGGATTTCATGGCGCCGACCATCCGGGACGGAGATCTGGTAATCTTCAGGCCGGACTCGGAAGTTCAGAACAGGGACATCGTGCTGGTGCATAACAGGTGGGGTGAAACAATTCTAAGGCGTTACAGGCTGAGGACGAACGAGATTTTCCTCGCTCCGGACAATCCCGCTTATGCCCCTTTCAAGCCCGACCCGAACACGAGGATTGTCGGAAAGGTTGTCGATGTCTGGAGAAAAATACAGCTTTAACCTTGATAAACAGGCCCGGCGTGCTGTCTGCCTTAACCGTCAATCGCCACTTTTACCAGGACCGGTTTAAGAATCCTGGCCGCGTCTCTCGGAGAAAGGCAGACCAGGAACCCCCGTTTCCCGCCGTTGATATAAATCTCCGGCAACCGGAGTATTGTCTCTTCCATATAGACGGGCATCTTCTTTCGCGTGCCGAAGGGTGACGTCCCTCCTACCATGTAGCCCGAATGCTTCCCCGCGGTCTCCGGAGCGCATGGAGAGACCGATTTGACGCCTATCAGCCTGGCCAGCTCTTTTGTGGAAACTTGTCTATCCCCATGCATGAGTACGATCAGGGGGTTCCCGCGATCATCCTCCATTATCAGGGTTTTGATTACGGAGTGCTCGTCCAGCCCCAGTTCCCGCGCGGGGTGTGAAGTGCCGCCCCTCTCCTCGTAACTGTAATGATGGTCCGAAAAAGCGACCTTTTCGTCGCGCAGCATACGAACCGCCGGTGTTGCGGGCGTTTTGTCCTTTGCCATGCAATTACCTTCCGTGATGCCACGACGGACTGGGCATCATAAAAAAAGCCCCGGCTGTCCGGGGCTTTTGTGTTAGCTGTAATCTCGGCTAGATTTTGCTTACATTGGCGGCCTGGAGACCCTTGTTGCCCTGGACAATGTCGAATGACACCTCCTGTCCCTCTTTCAGGGTTTTGAAGCCATCTCCCTGAATGGCGGAAAAGTGGACGAACACGTCCTCGCCGTTTTCCTGCTCGATAAAACCGAATCCCTTGCTGTCATTGAACCATTTAACCACACCTTTTGCCATTACTGCTCCCTCCTGTCAGTTGCTTCCTTTTTATTTGCGGGCTTATACCGGAGCCCGGTGGAAAATTAAATTCTCACAATGACAATCTCCACCCGCCGGGGAGATCAGGTTATTTGCCTTCCAGCAATGAAGCATGCGCCGCGGCAAGACGGGCTATCGGAACACGGAACGGAGAACATGAAACATAATCAAGCCCGATTTTATGACAGAAAATCACTGACGCGGGATCGCCGCCGTGTTCGCCGCAAATTCCCAGCTTCAGGCCCGGCCTTCCGGCGCGCCCCTTGTCGCAACCCATTTTTACCAGTTGGCCGACGCCGTCCTGATCCATTGTAACGAAAGGATCTTCCGGCAGGAGTCCCATTTCCACGTAATGAGGCAGGAACTTGCCCGCATCGTCACGGGAAAGGCCGAACGTGGTCTGGGTCAGGTCGTTGGTGCCGAAAGAGAAAAACTCCGCTTCCCGTGCTATCTCGTCGGCGGTGAGTGCGGCCCTCGGCAGCTCTATCATGGTTCCGATCAGGTATTCAACCTTGACCCCGTATTGTTTGATGACCTCGTCACAGACATTCACAGCGTTTTCCCTTAGGGACTTGAGTTCGGAAACCGTCGCCACCAGCGGGATCATGATTTCCGGAACTATGGAATAACCTTCGTTTTTGGTCAATTCGCAGGCCGCCTCCATGATCGCCTGAACCTGCAGGTCGTAAATCTCGGGGAAAGTCACGCCCAGGCGGCAACCCCGGTGACCGAGCATCGGGTTGAATTCGTGGAGGTAATCGACTTTCGCCTTCAGTGCCTGTACGCTTACCCCCATGGTCTGGGCCAGTGCTTCTATGTCTTTCACCTCGTGGGGCAGGAATTCGTGGAGCGGTGGATCGAGCAGCCTGATGGTAACCGGAAGCCCCTTCATTTCCCTGAAAATGCCTATAAAGTCACCCTTTTGCATGGGCAAAATCTTGGCGAGAGCAACTTTCCGCGCTTCGACGGAGTCGGCGAGAATCATTTCCCGCACCGCCGCAATGCGGTCGGCCTCGAAGAACATGTGTTCGGTGCGGGTCAGGCCGATGCCCTGGGCGCCGAATTCACGAGCCACCCTGGCGTCGTTAGGCGTATCGGCATTTGCGCGGACCTTAAGCCTTCTGAATTTGTCGACCCATTCCATGAGAGTGCCGAAATCGCCGGTCAGCTGGGGAGGAACGGTTGGGACATTGCCCAGCATAACCTCGCCCGTTGAACCGTCCAGTGTTATTACATCGCCTTTATTGAGGGTTTTGCCGTTTGCCGTGAACTGGTTTGCCGCATAGTCCACCTTGATTTCACCGCAACCGGCGACACAGCATTTGCCCATGCCCCTGGCCACGACCGCCGCATGGGATGTCATGCCGCCGCGGGCGGTCAGGATACCCTGTGCCGCGTGCATGCCGTGAATATCCTCCGGGCTGGTTTCGACGCGGACTAGAATGACTTTCAGTCCGATTTTTGCAGCAGCTTCGGCTTCGTCGGCGCTGAAGACGACTTCGCCGCTGGCGGCGCCCGGTGAAGCAGGCAGTCCCCTGGCGATAACCTTTCTCGGCGCATTGGGGTCGAGCGACGGGTGCAGCAGCTGGTCGAGCTGGCTGGGCTGGACCCTCAGGACAGCTTTCTTCTCGTCAATGAGGCCTTCCCTTACCATATCGACCGCGATTTTTACGGCCGCACGCGCGGTACGCTTGCCGTTTCGGGTCTGGAGCATGTAAAGTTTATCTTTTTCTATGGTAAATTCAATGTCCTGCATGTCAACATAATGCTTTTCCAGGATACTTCGTATTTTCAACAGCTGCTGGTAGCATTCCGGCATTACTTCTTCCATGGCCGGCACGCCGTCTTTCTTCTTTGCCTTGCTCAGCGGCTGCGGGGTGCGGATACCGGCCACGACGTCCTCTCCCTGGGCATTGACAAGGTATTCGCCGTAGAAATAGTTTTCGCCAGTGGCGGGGTCCCTGGTGAAGGCAACCCCGGTGGCGCAGTCACTGCCCATGTTGCCGAACACCATGGACTGGATATTGACAGCCGTACCCCATTCGGCCGGGATGTTATTCAGCTTGCGGTAAGTAATGGCGCGCTGGTTCATCCATGACCCGAAAACCGCCCCGATTGCTCCCCAGAGCTGCTCCTGCGGGTCTTCGGGGAATTCCATGCCCAGGGTTTCCCGGATTTTTGCCTTGAACGTCGCAACCAGTTCCTGCCAGTCTTCGGCGGAGAGGTCGGTATCAAGGGTGACACCTTTTTCCTCCTTTTTCCTCTCCAGGATATGTTCAAGTATCGACCCGTCCATCCCCATGACTACATCGGAATACATCTGGACAAAACGGCGGTAGGCATCGTATGCGAATCGCCTGTCGCCGCTCTGCTCGATGATGCCCTGGACGGTAACTTCGTTGAGGCCGAGGTTCAGAATGGTGTCCATCATTCCGGGCATGGAAGCGCGCGCGCCCGAACGGACGGAAACGAGAAGAGGATTTTTCGGATCGCCGAATTTTTTGCCCATCAGCCCCTCGATCTTGCTCATGTTCGCATTTACTTCATCCCTGAGGGCCGGCGGGTAATTGCGGTCATTCTTGTAATATTCGCTGCAGACTTCCGTTGTAATGGTAAAGCCCGCGGGAACCGGAAGTCCGATGCTGGTCATCTCCGCCAGGTTGGCACCCTTGCCTCCGAGCAGACTTTTCATTTCCGCCGTTCCTTCAGCCTTGCCGTCACCGAAGAAGTATACGTATTTTGCAGCCATAGTAGTCCTCCTCTGTTTGTGATCTTTTCTTCAAGATTTATAATGTTTCACGGTACCGCAATATCAAGGGTTCTGCATACCCGGACCAAAACCGTTTCTCCGGTTATGCCGAAATCTTCGCGAAATCCGCTATATACGCGAAAAGCCTGGCTATTCCGGTCAACAAGGCAAGCCTGTTGATGCGGAGCTTTTCGTCTTCGGACATTACCATTACCGTATCGAAAAATGCGTCAACGGCTCCCCGCAGCGTCGCGATCTCGGCAAGCGCCGCCAGGTAATCCCGTTCGCCGATTTTGACGCCGGCCTTTTCCGATACCGAAAGGTAACAGGAATGCAATTCCCTTTCCGCCTCTTCCCGGAACATTCCTCTGTCAACGGGCTCGTCCACTCCGCCTTTTACAATGTTGCACACGCGCTTGAAAGCTATTGCCAGAGGTTCGAAGTCGGAGCGTCTCTTGAAATCGGACAAAGCCTCGATCTTTGCCGCCGTCTCGACCAGATCGTCGAACGAAACGGCCACAACAGCGTCCACGACATCTCCGGAGAAACGGTCGGCCATCATGTTGACAAAACGTCCCTTGAAGAATTCCAGAACGTCTTTGTGCACATCTTCCCGTCCGCTGGTGATTTTGGGCTGGAGAAGATCGAGGGATTGCCGGATGAAAACGTTGAGCGGCAGCCGGTATCCCCTGTCCAGGATGATATTGATGATGCCGAGGGCCGAGCGGCGCAGGGCATAGGGATCGGCCGATCCGGTCGGAATGAGGCCGACGCCGAAACAGCCGCAGATTGTATCCATCTTGTCGGCGAGCGAAACGATTGCGCCGATATCTGACGAAGGTAGCTCACCGCCGGCCTGGGTCGGGAGATAGTGCTCGGCAATGGCGTTCGCCACATCGGCGTCCTCGCCGTCATGGAGAGCATATTCGCGCCCCATGATGCCCTGCACTTCAGGAAATTCCCCCACCATGCCTGTAACAAGGTCGGCCTTGCATAAAGTCGCTGCCCTGTATACCTTTTCTTCCAGGGATTTGTTCAACCCGCCCGCGAGCCCAACCGCAAGCTGCCGGAAACGTTCCATTTTTTCGTGGGAAGTGCCGAGCTTCTGCTGGTAGACCACGCTTTTGAGCGACTCAACGCGCTTTTCAAGGGGTACTTTCTTGTCCTCTTCGAAGAAAAAGCGGGCGTCGGAAAGGCGGGCGCGCAGTACTCTCTCATTGCCCTTCACCACTACGGCCGGATCTTCGGCGACGGTGTTGGGAATGGCGATGAAAGCCGGGAGCAGCCTGCCTTCATCATCGATTACCGAGAAGTATCGCTGATGGCTTCGCATCGAGGTAATCAGGACTTCCTTCGGAACAGCGAGGAAATCCCTGTCGAATGCGCCGTGGAGGGCACTCGGATACTCGACCAGGAAAGCCACCTCATCGAGCAGCCCCTCGTTCTGCAGAAGCCGGCCACCGGCAATCTTTGCCACCCTGTGGGTTTCCCGGCGGATGATCTCTTTCCTCCGCTCCGGGTCGGGTATTACGAAATGGCGCTCGCACTCCTCCAGGTAGTGGGCGAAGTCCCGAACGGGGAAGGGCTGGTTTGCCATGAAACGGTGGCCCCGGGATATGCAGCCGCTTTCTATATTGCCGAAAGTAAACGGCACGACGACGCCATCGAACAGCGCCACTACCCAGTGGACAGGCCGCGCGAAGCGGACGTCCAGATCGGCCCAGCGCATTGATTTCCGGAACGGAATATTCGCTATCAGGCGCGGGAGGATTTCGGACATCAGTTCATGGGAGGGACGACCCGTTTCGGTCCTTATGACCGCAATTTTCAATACCTTGCCGGCGTCGACAAGCTCGATTCTCGCATTGAAAAATCCGCCGATCAGCCCGGGGGTAAACGCCTTCGCATCCACCTTCAATGGAGAACCGTCCCAACCTTTGCCGCGGAGGAATCCCTCCCCCGCGCGTGACAGGTCTCCTTCGGCGCTGAAGGCAACGTTGACCGCCGGCCCGATATCGGTGATTTCCGCGTCCGGCTGGACCGGAGAGACATCTTTAACTACCAGGGCAAGGCGGCGGGGTGTCGCAAATGTTTTTATTTCCCCGAAAGAAAGGCGGGCGCCGTTCAATTCCTTCGTGATGATGGCTTCCATATCGGCCATGGCCCTGGGGAGGAACCCCGCCGGGATTTCTTCGGTGCCGATTTCCATGAACAGTTCTTTTTTCATCGGCGGTCTCCTTTCAAAAGCGGAAACCCGAGCCGTTCACGCATCTGCAGGTACCCCTCGGCGCACAGCCTCGCCACGTTTCTCACCTTGCCGATATAGGAAGCTCTTTCGGTTACGGAGATGGCTCCACGGGCGTCGAGCAGATTGAACGCATGGGAACATTTCATGACATAGTCGTAGGCAGGCAGAACCAGGCCGCGTTCCGCAAGCCGGATACACTCCTTTTCATACATGGAGAAGAGCTGCAGCAGCATTGATACGTCGGCTTCTTCAAAATTGTAAGTTGAGAACTCCACCTCGCTCTGGTGGTGAATGTCGCCGTATTTGACGCCGTCGACCCATTGGAGGTCATACACGTTGTCTACCCCCTGCAGGTACATTGCGATACGCTCGCAACCATAGGTGATTTCCGATGAAACGGGCTTAAGATCAATTCCGCCGGCCTGCTGGAAATAGGTGAACTGGGTGATTTCCATGCCGTCCAGCCACACCTCCCAGCCCAGCCCCCACGCCCCGAGTGTAGGCGACTCCCAGTCGTCTTCCACGAAGCGGATGTCGTGCTGATTGGGATTAATGCCGAAAGCTTTAAGGGATTCCAGGTAAATGTCGAGGATGTTTATCGGGGAGGGTTTCATGATGACCTGGAACTGGTAGTAATGCTGGAGCCTGTTAGGATTTTCGCCATACCGGCCGTCGGTGGGTCTGCGGGAAGGTTCAACATAGGCCACGTTCCACGGTTCGGGACCGAGTACCCGGAGAAAGGTTGCGGGGTTGAATGTGCCCGCGCCCTTTTCCACGTCATAGGGCTGCTGGATCACGCACCCCTGTCGGGCCCAGAATCCCTGGAGGGAGAGAATCAAATCCTGAAATGTCAAAACATTTCCTCCGTTAAATTGCAGTATAGTTAAAATATGGCATACCTGTCAATTTTCTTGTCGACAGGCAAATTATCTTTTTCTATCGTTTGTTTACGGAGTTTTTCGTTGTCCCCGAGCCCGCATAGATTTTTACTATAAATAAATATGATGTTCTTGCGGGAATTGTAAGATTATCCTGTAAGTGGCTCTTGTGTCAAGGATTATTGGCTGCTAATTTCCTTCGGCGGGTAATGTCTCACGCAAAAAATTCAGTGAAAGGAGAGGGCGGTTGAGGTGCGAGGCAATGGCCGGGTCAATAATATCTCCCGCTTCCCGCAGCGATTCGCCGGGAAATCTTATTTTTCCGAAGCTTCCGGTTTCCATTGCCCTGTTGAGCAAAGTCACTGTCTGTCGTGATATCTTCTGCCCGGACCGGCCGCAAAGGACGCAGTAAATTCCCCCGTTCAGCGGCTGGCAGCGCATCTCCGCGGCCGCGTCAAGCGCCGCGCCGCACTGCCGGCAATTTTCCAGCGGGATTCGATAACCGAGGATATTCAGAAGGTTCACCTCGAAGAACCTTCTGTCGTCGGCAAGGGCGGGGTTGGAGTCGAGGTATTCCAGATAAGAGGCCAGCAGTCTGTACATTCTCGTGTTCGGCTGCGCTTCCGGCAACAGCCGGTCCACCAGTTCGCACGCGTAACCGGCGTAACCGATTTTGGCGAGATTTTCCCGGATATGCGGGTAAACGGTTATCAGATCACTGCCTTCCAGTCGGGAAAGACCCTCCTTCAGGACAATCTGCAGGCGGAGCCTGGCGAAGACTTCAAGGGAGCCGCCGAACCGTTTCCTGCTTTTTTTCGCGTTGCGGGCTATGCTTCCTATTTTGCCGTGCTCGCGAGTGAACAGGATCACTATTTTATCGGCTTCGCCATAATCCCTGGTCGCAAGCACGATTGCTTCAGTCTGGTCTGTACGCATAATGACGGATTTTTTCCGCAATGAAAAAGAAAGATGTGACCGCATTCTCTCCGTGATCCCGGTATCCGTCCGGTCGGAAAATCTCCGGACGAATTCACGAAATTTCCGGACGGAACGAGTCAGCGGGCAAAGGAGTAGCCCTGTCCGGGGGCTATCTGTAGCCGAGCTTTTTCAGCAAAAGTCCGCAATACTTATTCAGAGGGTTCTCCCGTTTCAGATACGAGAAAACCGGCCGTCCCCTCATCCCCAGTATTTCCAGCTCACGAAGGATCTCGTCAGTCCTCTGGTATTGCAGGCCCTCTCGCAAAGTTTCCAGGGCTTTTTCCCTCTGCCCGGCAAGAATATAAATACGACCGAGATTTACATAATGGACGGAATTGGCCGGGTCATTTCCGAGGGCCTCGGCGCAAAGCGTGGTAGCTTCCCGGTACTGGCCCCGCGCCTTCGCCAGGCAGAAAGCCAGGTAGGAGCAGTGAAGGGGCGTCTTTTCCATGTTCGCTGCCTGTTCGAAGCAGACAAGCGCAAGATACTCATGCCCGTTGGAAAGAGCCTGCAATCCTTTTTCGTAAATTTCCGCCGCTTGAGTATTAGGCATGTTCTAACCTCTCCGGACAATGGCATGAAATCCCGGAAAAATTCATTAATGCAGGAAATTATCCGGTCAAAATCCGGGCCATACCACATTACAAGTAAAAGACTAAAAATTAATGATATTATAACATATTAAAAAAACCATGCATCATGGGCTGTTACAAAAACATGGATGTCGGGCGAAAAATATTCGTGGCAAATATTCGCGAGTAACGGGAATTTTTCCAAGTCCGCCGCAAAATGTCGCAAAATTTCTTTGCAAGCCTTCCCCGCAAATTTATAATATCACCTATGGGCATCTCCACAATAGAAAATTTCCCCGCCTCTCCGGGCGTCTATATCATGACCGGCAATTCCGGGACAATCCTTTATGTCGGCAAGGCCAAAAATCTCAGGACCAGAATCCGCTCCTATTTCGCCAGGTCCAGCGACAGCCGTTACCATATCCGTTTTCTGATGGCCAGGGTCGCGAATATAGAATGCATAGTCACGGATACGGAAAAGGAAGCCCTGATTCTTGAAAATACTTTAATTAAAAAACACCGGCCGCGTTACAACATGAACCTGCGCGACGATAAAACGTATTTTTCCCTGCGCATGGATCCCTCCGAAGAGTTTCCGCGCCTTACAATTATCCGCAAGGTGGAGAGGGATGGCGCCCGTTATTTCGGGCCCTACTCGTCCGCTTCCGCCGCAAGGGAAGTGCTGAAACAGCTCTACAAATTGTTCCGCCTGCGTCACTACCCCCTCGAAACGTGCAGGCGGCGCGGCCGTCCATGCCTGTTCCACCAGATAAACCAGTGCTCCGCGCCCTGCTTCGGCCTGATCTCGAAGGAAAACTACGCCGGGCTCGCGGAAGGGGCCGCCCTTTTTCTGGAAGGGAAAAACCGGGACCTGGCAAAAGTGCTTAAGAAAAAGATGGCGGAAGCGGCGGCCGGGGAAAATTTCGAAGAAGCCGCAAGATTCCGCGATCTGCTGCGATCCATAGAAGTTACGGTGGAAAAGCAGAAAATGGTGACCCGGGGCGGCGACACGGATGTTCTGGGCTGCCACCGGGAAGGAGACCATCTCAGCATATCGATGCTCTTTGTCAGGGGAGGAAGCGTAATCGGCAGCCGGAATTACTACCTTTCATGGGAGATGGACGACGTGGAAGGAATCTCGTCTTTTATCAACGAGTATTACAGCCGCGGCGTTTTTATCCCCAGCGAGATCCTTCTGCCGATTCATATCGAAGAGCCTGATGTTTTCGCGGAGCTTTTGTCCGAAAGGGCGGGCAAAAGCGTGGTCGTGACTTTCCCCTACCGCGGCACGAAATCCGAGATGATCAAACTGGCCTGCAGGAATGCCGAAACCGCCGCAATGGAAAGCCGCGGCGCAAGGGAAAACGTCGAAGGAATCCTCCGGGAACTGGAACAGCGCCTCCATCTGGCAAAAACGCCGCGGCGCATCGAGTGTTACGACATTTCCAACATCCAGGGCCAGCTTGCGGTTGCAAGCCGGGTGACATTTCTGGATGCCAAGCCCGACAAGAGCGGTTACCGCCGCTATCGCATCAGGACAGTGAGCGGAGCCGACGATTACGGCATGATGCGCGAGGTTCTCTCCCGCAGGTTCGGCGGAGACGCTCCCCGAAATGAATTTCCGGACCTGATCATAGTCGATGGCGGCCAGGGCCAGCTCGGCGTTTTGACGGCGGTCCTGAGGGAGCTCGGCGTGACCGGCGTCGATGCCGCGGCCCTTGCCAAAAGCAGGGTCGAAGAAGGCATGACTTCGAGGGAAATTGTCAGAACCAATGAACGGGTTTTTCTTCCCGGACGGAAAAACCCGGTTGTGCTCAGGCAGAATTCGCCGCCGTTGCTGCTTCTGGCGCGCATCCGCGACGAAGCCCACCGCTTCGCCATCACGTACCACAAGAAACTGCGCGGCAAAAACGCCCTGCGGTCGTCCCTGGCCGATATCAAAGGCGTAGGGGAGAAAAGGGGAAAGGAGCTTCTTCGCCACTTCGGCAGCCTCGGAAAAATAAGGGAGGCGTCGGTCGAAGAGCTGCGCAAGGTCCGGGGGATGGACGGCAGGACTGCCGAAGCGGTGTGGGGACACTTCCATGACGGGGCTTCATCCTGAAATAACAATAAAATGTGATATTCGAAGCGTAAGCAGCAGGAAATCCGGAACGAATCCATTTTTTACTTTCTATGCCCTCTCGCCTACAGCAATTTGACGCAAGTTTGTGATGTCCCGCAACGGCGGCGCGCCGAACAGGCGACTGTACTCGCGGCTGAACTGCGAAGGGCTCTCGTAGCCGACCAGGAACGCCGCGGCTGCCGCATCCAGGCGATCCGTGAGCATGAGCCGCCGTGCTTCGTTCAAACGCAGTGTTTTCTGGTACTGCAGCGGGCTCATGGCCGTCAGTGTCCGGAAATGATGGTGAAAGTTCGATGTACTCATATTGACTTGTATCGCCAGGTCGTCGATACGCAACGGTTGAGTGAAGTTGCCCTTCAACCAGTCGATTGCCCTGGCTATATGATGACTTTGGCTTCCCGCCGACGCAATCTGGCGCAGACGCGCTCCCTGATCTC
>DASRZQ010000171.1:0-29262 GCA_035686205.1 Geobacteraceae bacterium | reverse complement strand
ACGTGAGTTTCAATCTCCTCCAGCATCAGTCTTCCGGCCCTGATAGCAGCAGCCTCCGGGTGGAATGGCGAAAGTCCGGCGGCTATAAGATCGGCATTGACGAATACAGGGCAGTTTGCCTCATGAGGAAGAAACTCGCGGTCAAAGGTCTTTTTCACACGAAGAGGAAAAAACAAGCGTGTGTGATGATGCACAATTTCGAAAATTGATGGGAAACACTAGAGATGCTTTACCGCAGAACCGAATCAATCAAATCCATCAAAGGCCCGGGATAAACCCCCAGCAGCAGAATAACAAAAGCCGTGGAGCAAAGGGCGGTGAGTTCGGTGAGTGAGGTTTTGCCCGCTTCGGTCTCAGCGTCAGGACCGTTCATATACAGGGCAACCACAACCCTCAGATAGTAATAAACGGAAATGACAGCGGTTATGATTCCTATCACGGCGAGAGAGATTTCCCCGCCTCTGATTGCGGCGGAGAAGATTGCAAATTTGCCCATGAACCCTGCAGTGGGAGGTATGCCGGCCAGTGCGAACATGGCGAGGGCAAGCACGGCGCCCTGGAGAGGCCTGGTGTATCCGAAGCCTCGATAATCCTCGATCTCATCCATCCGTTTTTCGCCGGAAAAAGAGGAAATCGCGCCGAATGCGGTGAGGTTCATAACAGTGTAGATGACGGCATACAGGATTACGGCGGCAAATCCCTCACGTATGCCGGTAAGGAGCGCCAGAGTCATGTACCCCATCTGGGCGATGGAGGAATATGCGAGCATCCTCTTAAGGTTGCGCTGGCGGAGCGCCGCAAGATTTCCCAGGACCATGGAGAGGAGGGAAAGCCACCAGAGCGGCATTCGCAGCGGCGCCATGCCGGTGCCGAGCGCCGGGAGCAGCAGCAGGAACGTGGCAAACCCGGCCGCCTTTGATCCGGTGGAAAGGAAGGCGACCACCGGCGTCGGGGCGCCCTGGTATACATCGGGGGTCCAGAGGTGCGCGGGGACGAGAGAAACCTTGAATGCCAGCCCCGTGAGCAACATGCCCCACCCGGCCCAGGCGAGGGGAACGCTTTTGCCCCCTGCCGTTACCGCCTTCATGGCCGGCGCGATGTCGAGCGTCCCCACGCCTGCATAGAGCAGAGCGATGCCGAAGGCTATGAAGGCGGCGCTTACGGCGCCCTGAAGCAGGTACTTGAGCCCGGCCTCGCCGGATTCAGGGCTGTTCGTATCGATGGCGGTCAGGATATAAAAGGCGAAGGTCAGCCCTTCGAGCCCGAGAAACAGGTTGAGCAGATTGGTCGCTGTGCTGAGCACCACCATGCCGAAGGCTGCGAAAAGCACGGCTGCCGGATACTCCTCGCCCCGGATTTGCCTGCGGTCGTTGAAATCATGGGACAACAGCAGGGTAACTGCCGCGGCCAGGGAGAACAGGACAATAAAAAACCTGGCAAAGGGGGTAAAGGCGATGCCCAGGACCGGCGCAATAGCTTGTGGAGGCTTCTGAAAGGCCCAGCATGCCGAGCCGACAGCGGCTGCAATTCCGACAAATGTTCCATGTCTCCCGGGTATGAACGCCCCAGCGAGAAGGACAACCAGTATCCCCACCGCAATAATCAGAAGTGGCATGAATGCCCATATGTCGGCTGTCGTCACGGCAGTCCTCCCGCCCCGGAAGTCAAGAGCCGGACCGGCGTATTGACCAGGTCCAGCAGGGGCGCGGGATAAATCCCGAGAAATACTATTATTACGGCGAAAGCCGAGAGAACCAGTCCTTCGCGGAAAGATATGTCGGAAATTTCCAGATGTCCCGATTCTGTGACAAAGAGCACTTTCTGCACCATTCGCAGCATGTAGGCCAGAACCAGGACGATTCCGGCAAAGGCCGGGACCGCCGCCCACGGTGATACGCGGAACACGCCGGCCAGGATCAGAAACTCGCCGACAAAGTTGTTCAGACCCGGTAATCCTACGGTGGCAAGGGCAAACAGCAGAAGAAACGCCGAAAATCGTGGGACCCTGCTCCAGAGTCCGCCGAAGGAATCGATGTCATTGACGCCGGAACGTTCCTCCAGCATGCCGAGCATGACGAACAGGCCGCCGGTGGTTATGCCGTGGTTCACCATCTGGATCACCGAACCGGAGAGCGAAACGGGCGTCCAGGCGGCTATACCCAGGACGATGAAACCCATGTGGCCGAAGCTGGAATAGGCGACCAGTCGCTTCATGTCCTGCTGCGCATAGGCGATCCACGAGCCGTAAAGGATGCCGGTGAGTGCGAGGGCAAGCAGGGTGGGAGTAAGGAGCTGCGCGGCCGCGGGAAACAGGGGATATGCGAAGCGGATCAGGCCGTATGCGCCCGTCTTGGCAAGGAGGGCGGCAAGAATCAGGCTGCCCGCCGGAGGCGCATCCGTATAAGCATCGGGAAGCCAGTTGTGGAACGGGAAAATCGGCACCTTTATGGCAAAGGCCAGCAGGAAGGCACCGAACAGCCAGACCGCGACGGACGGATCAATTGCTGTATGAATCAGGTCATGGAGTGCAAATGAATATTGCCCTGTCTGACCGCCGTGTTTCAGGTAAAGCCCGATAATCGCCAGCAGCATGAGCAGCGACCCGAACATGGTATAGATGAAGAACTTGACCGTCGAATAAATCCGCCTGCCCTGCCCCCAGATGCCGATGATCAGAAGCATGGGGATGAGCATCACTTCCCAGAACAGGTAGAAAAGAAACATGTCGAGGGCGAGAAATACTCCCATAATCCCCGTGGTCATAACCAGGAGCAGGGAATAGTAGAAAGCGACGTTTGTTTTTACGGATTTGCGTGAAATCAGCACCGCCACACACATTATGAATGCGGTCAGCAGGACCAGCAGCGCGCTTATGCCGTCTAGTCCAAGGGTGTAGCGTATCCCGAACCGCTCTATCCAGGGGAGGTCCTGGGTGATGAAAAAACCGGAAAGGACTGAACCGGCGGGTTGCGACACCGGCGCAAGCGAATACAGCCACGCGGCAAGGGCCAGTTCCGCGGCGGAAACGGTTAGTGCCAGCCACTTGCAGAGGTCTTCCCTGCGACTGAGCAGCATCGCCGCAATGCCCCCCGCCAGGGGTAGAAACACCAGAATTGTCAGTACCAAACAATTACCTTGCACAAGACCTTCCCGTTTAATTAACAGGGATATTCAGGATATCCAGGATTCTATAACCCCAACTGTTAAAAAGTAATCCCTCTCAGATTGATAAAAAATAACTCAATTAACGCATTGAAACCGTTTTATGATCACTTGTATTTTTCGGACAAGGAAATACCAGCATAATTCCTGAATTCCCGCTTTGCGCCGCCGCTAAAGCTTGGGCGACACGCGGTCGCGGATATGGCGGCATTTCACAAATCTGAACGCAACGTGCCATAAGATTACGATTTTATCCGCTTTTATCCTGATTATCCTTGTTAATTCGCCTTTTCAGAAAAATAGCCAGGCAAAATATGCTGCTATCAACGCCGCTCCGGCAACAAAGCTGGCGATATACACGGAAACCCTTCCGCTCGACCACATCCCTAAACGCTGACCCACCGCGCCTGTCAGGTCCCCAGCTAAATCCAGGGAGTTGTTGAGTGCGGTTTCATCTACGTTCCTCCATAGGAAGCGCGACACCCGTTCATATGGCCGGACGAACAGGAAACCGTAAATTCTGTCGAAATACCAACCGTCGCGGAAAAACCCGGCAACCTCCGGCGCGACCAGACCTTTCACCCTCATTCTCCACTTCCCGCCGGCATAGAGTGCATGGGCAACGCCCAGTCCGGCAAGTGCAATTACGGCGGCGGCTATCTGCAGAAACTCTTCGACATTTGCCGCAGGCTTGATGACCCCGGCATTTTCGAGCGGCGCGAAGAATTCCCCCAGCAGCCCCGGCCTGCCCATGTATTCCGGCAGATTCAGAAACCCGCCGAACAAGGCCAGCAGCGCCAGCGGAACCAGAGTCGCCTCCATGAGCCCCGGAACGCGGTGCGCTTCCCTCTCTTCACCGCCGAATACCACGTAGACCATTCTAAAGGTATAAAGTGCCGTGAGAAAAGCCGTTATTTCAGCCAGCGCGAAAAGTACGGAATAGATCGGCTCCCCTTTCGAGAAAGCCGCGATCAGAATCGAATCCTTGCTGAAAAAGCCGCCGGTGAGCGGCAGCCCCGCAAGGCAGACCGCACCCGCCAGGAAAGGCCAGAAGGTCATCGGCAGGGAGCGGCGCAGGCCGCCCATGCGGAAAATGTCCTGCTCGTGCTGCATGGCGGCAATTACGCAGCCCGCTCCCATGAACAGAAGGGCCTTGAAGAAAGAGTGTACCAGGATGTGGAACGTCGCCGCAGTGACGGCGCCGCTTCCCACACCGAGCATCATGTAGCCGATCTGGCTCATGGTGGAATAGGCGAGGATCCGTTTCAGGTCGCGCTGGGCCAGGGCGCAAGTGGCGGCGTAGAAGGCAGTCAGCGCACCCACGCACGCAATTGCCGCGGCCACAAAGGGCGACGTCCCGATTAGCGGGAAAAACCTGCCGAGGAGATAGACGCCGGCAACCACCATGGTCGCGGCATGGATCAGCGCCGAAACCGGGGTGGGACCCGCCATGGCGTCGGGCAGCCAGACCATGAGCGGCAGCTGGGCCGATTTGCCGACCGCACCGCCGAGCAGGAGAAGCCCGAGCGCGGTAACGACACCCGCCGGGACAAGGCCGGCCATATGGTTTATGTCGCTGACGGAAACCGTACGGAAAAGGCTGAACATCCAGAAAATTGCGATGCCGAAGGCCACGTCGCCTATCCTGGTGACGATGAACGCCTTGCGGCCGGCCGTGGCGTTCGCCTCCTCCCTGTACCAGAAGCCGATCAGTGCGTACGAGCAGAAGCCGACGCCTTCCCAGCCGAGGTACAGGAACGGGAGGCTGTCGGCCAGGAGCAGAGACAGCATCGCAAAAACGAACAGGTTCAACAGTGCGAAAAAGCGTACATAGTCCGTGTCTTCCGCCATGTAGCCCACGGAATAGATATGTATGAGGCCCGACACGAAGGTGACCATCAGGCACATTACGGCTGAAAGGCTGTCGAAATAAAGGGAAAACGGGGCCTGGAAATCGAACGCGGACAGCCAGCGGAAAAGCTCCACCCTTTCCGGACCATGTAACGACAGGAAGGCAAGGACCGACGAAACGAAGGACGCCCAGACTGCGCCGCAGGCAACCATTTCGCAGATTCTGCGTGGCGCTCGCATGCCGGCCAGGACATTGAATACGCCTCCCAGCAACGGAAAAAGAAGAATGAGGGCCAAATAAGATTTCATTCTTTCAACCCTGTAACTCTCGACATTGATAATTTACAGTACCAAGCAAAAAATCCGGCAGTTAGCAGAAAGCTGCTGCCTTTTCACTCCTTCAACATCGTAAAATCATCCGAATTAACCGACCTTTTGCGCCTGTGCAGATACACGACCAGCGCCAGGGCCAGGGAAACCTCGGCTGAGGTCATGGCGATGATGAAAAGGGAAAACACCTGCCCGTCGGCCGCGCCCCAGAAAGCAGCGCCGCCGACGAAGGCCAGGATCGCCGCGTTGAGCATGATTTCTATGCCGATCAGCATCATGATGAGGTTGGTCCGCCAGGACACGAGGCAGAACATGCCCATGACAAAAAGCAGGGAAGACAGGACGAGAACATGGGACAAGGGAACGATCATCTCCGCCTCCCCAGGTAAAGCGCTCCGACCAGGGCGAACAGGAGCTGCATCGACACGACTTCCACGGCAAAACCGTACCTGCTGAAGAGAAATGCCGCAAAATCATGTATCCTCATGGGCGGCGCCGCCGGCATTGAGACGGAACGATGAACCGCAAGCGTTATAACCGCAGCCAGGGTGACGGCGCTGAGAAGCAGTGCAATTCCCCGGTCGCGCTTTCCGGGCAGCATGGCCTTTTCCGGACGTCCGAGATCGAGCATCATGATGACGAAAAGGAACAGGACCATAATGGCGCCCGCGTAGATGATCACCTCGAAAGCCGCGACCAGCGGCGCGGCGAGGAGATAGAAGATCACCGCCAGGGCGAAAAACGAAGTGGCCAGATAGATGATCGCATGCACCGGATGCTTTTCCCGGACGGAAAAGAACGTCGCAATGACCACAACGGCCGCTAATATGTAGAATATTCCCTGTTCCATAGTCGTCTGAAACCTTTGGGGCGAGGGGCTGGGAACTGGGTCTGGTACCTTCAGCCTTCAGCCTTCAACCTTTTGCCCGCCTTTCTACGGCATCAGCGTCCTGACGTCGACCGGCTGCAGTTCGTCCTCGTTGCCTCCCCGCGGGTTAACTACTCCGATCCCGGAATGCCGGTAGAAATTATATTCCGAATCCTTGCCGCAACCTTCGATAAGCAGGTCTTCCTTTTCGTATACCAGATCCATGATGTCCCGCTTGCAGATCTCGTAATCGGGCGTCATCTGGATGGCCAGGGTCGGACAGGCTTCGGCGCACAACCCGCAGAAGATGCATCGGGAGAAATTGATCCGGAACCACGCCGCATACCGCCGCCCGTCCGGCTGCTCGGCCGCCTGCATGGAGATGCAGTCCACGGGGCAGGCAGCCGAGCAGAGATAGCAGGCGACGCACCGCTCTCCGCCGTCCGGGTCCCTGGTGAGCACGATGCGCGCCCGGTAGCGGGGGAAAGGCGTCCTTTTCTGCTCGGGGTACTGGATGGTCACCGGACGGCGGAATATGTGCTTCCAGGTCGTCCATAAACCCAGCCCGAGCGCTTTGAGATCATTCAGTAACGACATCTTCAGGTTCCGTCCGTAATCGGCCGCAGGCCGGCAACCGCGCCTATACGGCCTGCTTGGCCCTCTGCGCCTTCCTCAGCAGTTCGAGGGTGTCGGGATGTCCGTTGGTTTCCGCATACACCAATGCGGTGTTGCCGCTCAGGGTCTTGGCGTTTACATCGGCGCCGAATTCGATGAGGCTGCCGACACATTCGTTGCATCCATAGTTCGCGGCGAACATCAGGGGAGTGTGACCGTCGCGGTCACGGGCGTCCGCTGCCGCGCCGCGTTCCAGAAGAATCTTGATTATCTCCGCGTGGCCGTTGGCGGCGGCGTAATGCAGAGCCGTCTTGCCCTTGTTGCTCCTGGCGTCGACTTCAGCCCCCCTGTGGAGCAGGTCCCTGATTTCCCCGACCTTCCCATCCCTCGCCGCGTTTATGAGCGGCGTGTGGCCGTGCCTGTCTGTTGCATGTACATTCTCGGTCATAACACTTCCTCCTTGTGGTAGAGTGCCCTGCCAATATGTGGAAAATCGATTATCCGCGAATCATAAGCCACCATCCGGTTATAAGAATATTTACCAGCGCCAGGGGAGTCAGAACTTTCCAGCCCAGGTGCATCAACTGGTCATACCTGAGCCTGGGAAGGGTGCCCCGTATCCAGATGAACAGGAAAGCAAACGCCGCCGACTTGAGAATGAACCAGGCAACAGGCGGCAGCCAAGGTCCGTTCCACCCCCCGAGAAAAAACGTTGTCGCGAGGCCCCCAAGGACGATGATGTTTATGTATTCCCCGACGAAAAAGAGCCCGAAACGCATCCCCGAATACTCGGTATGGAAACCGGCAACCAGTTCCCCCTCCGCCTCCGGGAGGTCGAAGGGAACACGCTTGCATTCGGCGACTATACTGATCAGAAAGATGACGAAGGCAAGCGGCTGTTTGGCAATGAAAGGTACATGCGTCTGGGCTTTTACGATCTCGCTCAGCCTGAATGAATGCGCCAGCATGACGACAGGCACCAGGGACAGGCCCATGGAAAGTTCGTACGAGATCAGCTGGGCAAGCCCGCGGATGCTTCCCAGGAGCGCATACTTGGAGTTGGAAGCCCATCCCCCGAGCGCCACCCCGTAAACGGCTATGGAGGATAAGGCCATGAAGAACAGGAGGCCGATATTGAGATCGATGACCTGCATGGTCACCGTGCGTCCGAACAGGCTGAACTGCGCGCCGAACGGTATCACGGCAAATGTCATGATGGCCGGTATGGATGCCATTGCCGGGGCCAGCAGGTACAGCCACTTGTCAGCCTCGGCCGGCCGGACATCTTCCTTGGTGAGCATCTTTATCAGGTCCGCCAGGGGCTGCAGGAGCCCCCACGGGCCCACACGGTTCGGCCCTTTCCTGTCCTGGATCCAGGCAAGAACCTTGCGTTCCGCGAACACCAGGTAAGCCGCCGCGGTCATGACTACGAAGTAGATGATGACAAGCTTTACCAGAAGCAGGATTATGTCGAGGGGTGTGTATGTCATAAGCTCCTCAACCTGGGTGATCCATGCATCGATCTTGCCGGTAACCGGCTGGTTAAAGGCAAAGGGCTAAATGCTAAAGGAGGAATACATCATTCAGGGCTTTTCCTTTGCCAGTCGCTTTTTGCCATGTGCCCGACTTTCATCCCTGTTCCTTCGGGATCCAGATTCCTTAAAGCTGCCCACCTTCCGGTGAGGGGTTCTTCGATCTTCTCTCCGCCGAAACGCTCCATCAGGCCGGCAATAATCCGCCAGGAAGGCTGCAAATCACCGCCGGGCGGCATTCTTCGGTGAACACGGGGCGGATGGACCGCGGGGTCGAGCCCCTTGATGGGCAGGCCCGGAGTCATCACTTTCCTGAAGCGCTGCGCCCTTCCTTCATTGTTTATGAAGGTACCGTCCATTTCCACATGTGCCGTGACTGGGAGAAAAACCTCGGCCCTCTCGACCAGGTTTGACGACTGCCAGTCGGCAACTGCAAGTAGCCTGACTTCCCGCGGCAGATTCTCCGGAACGTCCGCCTCAAACACGATGAGCCCCTTGACTTTTCCGGTGGCAAGGGCCGCGGAAAGTGCCGCGGTCCGGTTTTCCGCAGCCATGAGGGCCGCGCCGAAAGCATCAGGTCCGTTCAAGAGGAAAGCGAGCCTGGCCGGCTTTTCCGCCGCCGCAAGCAGTACGTTGATATTACCGGAAGCTGTCCCGCAGATAATAACCGGTTTTTTGAATTCGGTAAAGGGAACTTCGTCGATCGATCCCAACACCGCGAATTCGAAGGGAAATCCCTTTCCTTCAATTGCGGAAAGATCCGCTCCGGCCAGGAACACTTTTGCCCCGCCGCGCCAGGCCTGGCGGACGGCGAGCGCCATCATCGGACCTTCTACCATCAGGTCGCAGGCGGCCAGGACAACGCAATCGGCCGACTGGATTTCCCCCATTGAAATTGCCCTGTCCCCGTCCAGCAGGGATACAGCCTTTGTCGCCATTTCCGCTTCCGCTTCATCGTTGAAATAGCAGAGAAAACCGGTATTCATGGCTTCAGCCAAACGGGCCAGCAGGACATTGCCCTCGAGAGACATCCGGGAAGAGCCGACCAGGGCCAGGCTTTCTTCCCCGTGTAGCTCCAGCATCTCGCCGATACGGGTGACCAGCGTATCCATCGCCTCGTCCCAGCCTGCCTCTCGGCCGTCCACCATCGGACATCGGGGCCGGTCCGGGCTGTTGACCTGATGGTTGCTGAACCGGCCGCTATCGCAGATGAACCAGCCGTTTACGGCATCGTTCCGACGCGCCATTGTCTTAAGCAGTTCGCGGTAACGCGCCGCCGGAATTGTATTACACCCGAGCGAGCAATGCGGACAGACCGATGGCGCCATGTCGTAGTCCCAGTAGCGGGCCCGGAATCTGGCCGTCTTGTCGGTATAGACACCGGTCGGGCAGATATCCACCAGGTTGCCCGAAAAGGGCAATTCAAGCGTTCCGCTTTCTTTCCTGCCGTAATACATCATGTTCGCCCGCCCGAGGGCGCCAAGGTCGGTCCCGCCGGCAAATTCCTGGTAAAAGCGGACGCACCGGTAGCACTGGATGCACCGGTTCATCTCGTGCTCGATATGGTCGCCGAGGAACTGGTTGATGTGCGTGCGCTTTTTGCCTTTGTAGCGGCGGATGCCGTGGCCGCCGGCAACAGTGTAGTCCTGCAGCAGGCACTCGCCCCCTTCATCGCAGACGGGACAGTCGTGTGGGTGGTTGATCATCAGCCACTCGATAACCAGGCTGCGCATCTTCACCGCCTCTTCATCGGTAGTGGAAACCACCATGCCGTCCTGGGCCGGTATCATGCAGGACATCTGGATGCCCTTGACCGGTCCCTCCAGGCATTTCACGGCGCACATGCGGCAGGCACCGGCGCTCCCCAGGGCAGGGTGGTAGCAGAAGTGGGGAATGACGATCCCCGCCTGCCTCGCCGCCTCGATGAGCTTTGTATCCGGCGGGACTTCCACTTCGATGTTGTCGATGATCAATTTCGGCATAGATTCATTTATATCTTTAATTCACAGGGATATTCAGGATTATCAGGGATAAAACAAAACATCAATTCCAAAAGAACGCCATTACAATTTACCCGTCTCCAAGAAGACCGTCATAAAATTCAATCTAAAGGCGAATCAAAATCAGATTCAAATCCCATTAATCCTGAATATCCTGATTATCCCTGTTAAATCAGGTTTTGAAAGGACACTGTTTCTTTGTAATATGATCCTTTATCTCATCTTCGAAGTACTGCAGAAGCCCGGTAACCGGACCCATTGCACCCGGCGCCAGGGGACAGAAGGAGAAGGTCAGGTATTTTACATGCTCCCGCAGGATACCGATGTCCTCCGGTTCTCCCAGCCCGTTTTCAATCCTTTCCAGGACTTCCCGGACGTAGGGGAGGCCCTCCCTGCAGGGGGTACACCAGCCGCACGACTCGCGGGCATAGAACTTTATCATGTTCAGGGTCGCGCCTACCATGCAGGTCCGTTCGTCGAAAACCACTACCCCGCCGGTCCCGAGCCGCGATCCGGCCTTGGCGACCGAGTCGAAATCCATCGGCACATCCAGGTGAGCCGGAGTGAAAAACGGGGTCGAGGCCCCGCCGGGGATACAAGCCTTTAATTTCGCGCCCTGCCTCATTCCTCCGCACGGACCTTCTATCATTTCTCCCAGTGTCGTCCCGAGCGGGAGTTCCACGCAGACGGTGTTGCGTACGTGGCCGCTGAAGCAGAACAGCTTGTTGCCTGCAGCTTCCGGGATTTTCGCCAGACCTTTGAACCACTCCGGGCCATTCAGCACGATGGACGGGATGTTTGAAAGGGTCTCCACGTTATTGACCACGGTCGGCCCGCCCCACAGGCCCTTTATGGCGGGAAACGGCGGCTTGCTGCGCGGATTTGCGCGTTTTCCTTCCAGGGCGTTCATCAGGGCCGTCTCTTCGCCGCAGATATAGCGCCCCGCGGAGACATGGAGGTCTATTTCCATGGAAAAGCCGCTGTTCAGGATATTTTTGCCCAGGAATCCTGCCTCTTTCACTTCTGACAGGGCACGGCGCAGGTTTTCCGCCGGGACCTCATAACCGCGCCGGATAAAGATGAAAGCATGCTCCACGCCGAGCACGTACCCGGTCAGGATCAAACCTTCCACGACCAGCCAGGGATTGTTCTCCAGCAGCACCCGGTCCTTGTAAGTGCCCGGCTCCATTTCGTCGCTGTTGCAGATGAGCCAGCGCGGCGCCAGGTTGCGCGGCACGAAAGACCATTTCTTGCCCGTCGGGAAACCCGCGCCGCCACGCCCGCGCAGCCCTGAGTCGATTACCAACTGCTGGATTTCCTCAGGTGACATGCCGCCAAGGGCTTTCCGCAGGGCCTGGAATCCGCCGGCGGCCTGATAATCGGCAAATGTGACCGGGCCTTCGGGCTTGTTATGTTTGAAAAGGACAAGTTCCATGTATAAACCAGGCTAAGGGCAAAAGGCAAAGGGCTAACGGGTGAAAAGTCCAGGGACCAAAGGTTCATGTGCCCTTAGCCGTTAGCCATTCGCCTTTAGCCTATCATTTAAAGGTCTTCAGTATATAATCCGCAATCGCCTTGGCTTCTTTGTCGGAAATGGTCTTGGTATCGAACTTGGTCATGCCCGGGCCGGGATTGCGCATCTTGGCGATTATATCCTTTGCCGATTTGACGCCGTTTGCCGCAAGGGATTTCTTGTCCAAAGGCTTCTTCGGGTTGATGATGTTCCCGCCGTTCGGGTGGCAGACCGCGCAGTGCTCCTTGAATTCCTTGGCGCCGTCGATCTTTTCGCCTTTTTTCGTGTCGGCCATGCCCGTAGAAGCGAAAGAGCAGACCGCCAGCATCGTAATAGTAAAAATCAATCCTTTTTTCATTTTTTCTTCCTCCTTGTTCTCACCCATTTATACGGGCAGGGGTTTTTCACTTCGCTTTGCACATAATGATTCGACTTGATCTGGGAACGTCTTCGGGCACGGGAAACCTGCTGAGATTCCCATACAAATTCGCTCCTACAAGGATTTCGCCAGCGCATCCCGCTCCTTCTCGAGAATTTCATCTACCAGCGCGGGGGTGAGGCTTCCGTAAAGGTTATCGCCGACCATCATTGTCGGCCCTTCTCCGCAATTCCCGAGGCAGGCACAGGGGATTAAGGTAAACAGCCCGTCAGCCGTGGTGCCGCCGGGCTCGATGCCCAAGCGCATTTGCAGGTGCCCGAGAATTGCATCGCATCCGACGCTCCAGCATGAGATGGAGTCGCAGACGTGGATAACCCGCTTTCCGACCGGTCGTCGGTAAATCATCTCGTAAAATGTTGCCAGTTCCTCGACCTGAACCGGCGAAAGACCCAGTATCTCCGCGGCTTCGTCCACCGCCGCGTCGGTAAGCCAGCCGTAATGCCTCTGCAGTTCCTTCATAACATCTACGGCAGCCTCGCGGTTCGTAACGGCTGATGCGACCTTGGCGAGCAGATCTTTTTTCAGTAGTTCAGGAATCATGTAATGCGCCTTATAATCATTTCATTGCTAGTCTACAAACAAACCTAAGCCAGCCACGAATGGCACTAATGAACACGAATGTACTTAAACCCTTATTCAATTTCCTTTTATTGCTCATTTCGTGAAGGTTTTCAGCTGAATTTGTTTTTAATATTCGTGTCAATTCGAGAAAATTCGTGGCTAAATTGCTTTTTACAGGTTTTTCGCTTTCGGAATTACCGATCAAGGTCCGCCAGCACAAAATCAATGGACCCCAATATCGCCAGCATGTCCGCCAGCAGCCACCCCCTGCTGAAAACGGGCAGCGCCTGGATATGCGGGAAGCTGGGCGTCCTGATCCTCATCCGGTACGGGACGTTGAGGCCGTCGGACACGACGAAATAGCCGTTCTCCCCTTTCGGGGCCTCGATGGAGGCGTAGCACTCACCCCGCGGCGGCGCCATGCCCCTGGTGGCATTGATGAAATGATGGATCAGCGACTCGATGTCGTTCAGGGTGTCGCGTTTCCGGGGCAGCACGTAGCGGTAGTCGTCGGTGATCCACCTTCCGTCGGGCATGTTCTCCATCGCCTGCCGCACTATCCGGAGGGATTGCCTGATTTCCTCAAGCCGGACAAGGTATCGGGAATAACAGTCGCCCCCTTCCGTTACAGCCGTCTCGAAATCGAATCTGTCATACCCGCAGTACGGGATCTTTTTGCGAAGGTCCCACTCAAAGCCGCAGGCGCGCAGGTTAGGTCCGGAAATCCCCCAATCCATGGCATCTTCGAGGGAAATCCTGCCGACCCCCTTGAGCCGCGCCTTGAGGATCGGGTTTTCATTCAGGAGAGCTTCATATTCCCTGAAGCGCGGCGGGAACCATTCCAGGAATTCCTTTACCTTTTCCTGCCATCCATCCGGGAGGTCTTCCGCAACCCCTCCGATCCTGAACCATGCGGGATGCATCCTGCCGCCGGTAATCATTTCGACGACGTCGAAAATCTTCTCCCTGTCGGTGAAAGTGTAGAAAACCGGTGTCATGGCGCCGATGTCGGCGGCGAACGTGCCGAGCCAGACCAGATGGCTGGCGATCCGAAAAAGCTCGGCCAGAATGACCCTGATGTGGATTGCACGGTCCGGCACCTTGATGCCGCACAGGCGTTCCACGGAATTAACGTAGGCAAGATTGTTCTGCACTCCGGCCAGATAGTCGATCCGGTCGGTATAGGGCAGGAACTGGTGCCACGACTGGCGTTCGCCGATTTTTTCCGCCCCCCGGTGGTGATAGCCGATGTCGGCATCCACGTCGACGATTTCCTCACCGTCAAGCTTCAGAATAATCCGGATAATGCCGTGGGTGCCCGGGTGCTGCGGCCCCAGATTGAGAATCAGGGTCTCCTCGTCCACGCGGTCGAAATATTGGCCGGCGTCCAGCGGACCGTGCCGACGGGCGTCCTCGGTCGTATATGGAGACATTTCCGTGGCCCGGAACGGGTGTTCCTTGCGCAGGGGATGTCCTTGCCAGTCATGCGGCATCAGGATGCGGCGCAGGTCCGGGTGGCCGGCGAAGCGGATGCCGTACATGTCGAAGACTTCCCTCTCGTACCAGGCGGCTGCCGGCCATACACCGGTCACTGTCGGCGCCTGTGGGAAATCACCATGCAGATCGGTTTTGATCCGTATGCGCCCAGGCTCATCGAACGACATCAGATGGTAGTAAAGGGTGAAATCGGCGTATTTGCACCTTTCTCGTCGACATGACTCGTCCACCGCTGTGATGTCGTCGAGACGTTTGAAGGAAACTCCGCCGCGCTTTTTCAGATAAGCCAGAACATCTGGTACAAGCTCGGCGGGGGCGCGGTATGTGACCATGTCCGTTGCCGCGCTGTCCGCGAATACACGGTTTTCGAAGACCTGTTCCAGTTCCCCTTCGAGGCCGAATGTCGGGTAAGGGCTCCGGGGCGCGGGGGGCCGCCACATCTCGTCGGAGCGCGGCATCCAGAATTTCGGATGGGTAACGGAATTCCCGCGTATCTGTATGCCTTCCATTCCCGGTCCCCGGGTGTCACGCGACTTGGTCTCACCGTCCACCAGCACCGGCGCGGTCGTACCCTGGACGCCGCCGCCGAGATGGAGCACCGAACGGGCCGGACGCTCGTTGCGCCTTATCTTTTCCTGGAGCAGCATCAGCCCCTGGAGGAAGGCTTCAGGCCTCGGCGGGCAGCCGGGGACATAGACATCCACCGGCAGGATCTGGTTTACCCCCTGGACCACGCTGTACACGTCGTACATGCCGCCGGAGTTTGAACAACTGCCCATGGAAATTACCCATTTGGGTTCGGCCATCTGCTCGTAGAGCCTGAGGACACAGGGGGCCATTTTCTTGAAAACGGTGCCGGCTATGACCATGAGGTCGGCTTCGCGCGGAGATCCCCGCAGGACCTCGGCGCCGAATCGGGAAATATCGTGGCGGGAAGTGAACGAGGTCATCATTTCCACGAAACAGCAGGAGAGGCCGAAGAACATCGGCCAGAGGGAATTTGCCCTCCCCCAGTTGATGAGATCGTCGAGACGGGTGAGAAGTATGTTTTGCGGTATTTCGTTCTCCACCAAATGAACCTCGTTAATGCCGTGATGGCCCCCAGTCCAGCCCGCCCTTTCTCCAGAGCCAGCAAAGACCGAGGAGAAGCACCAGGATGAAGACGGTAATATGGATCATGCCGGTCAGTCCAAGGGCATCCCGGGCGACTGCCCAAATGAAGATGAAGACCGCTTCCACGTCGAACACGATAAAAAAGATGGCCACCAGATAAAAAGGGACCGGATAGGCAAGTCTTGCCGACCCGGTCGGGGTAACACCGGATTCGTAGGGCGCATCCTTGACGGCGCTCCTTCTCTTTTCCCCCAGCCACCAGGCCACGAACAGGAGAACTCCGATCAGCGCAACAGCCATGGCGGTATAAACCGCAAGCGGAAGCAGTTCCTCAATTATGGACGGATATGTTGCGACCTGGTGTAAACTGTCCGTCATGGATGCCTGTCCTCTTTTTTCCCTTTAGCCTTTCGCCCTTCGCCTTTTGCCTTCTTTACAAATGCTTCCCGAACCAGCCCAGTATTCCTTCTTTATCCATCCCTCCAACCGTCTGGTCGACAACTTTACCGTCTTTTAAAACAAACAAAGCGGGGATGCCCCGTATCCCGAATCTCCGGGCCAGTCCGGGGTTTTCATCGGTGTTCACCTGCACTACCGCGACCCTGCCCGCCAGTTCTATCGCCACTGCCCGCACCACCGGCGCGAGATTTCTGCAGTGCGGTCACCAGGGCGCCCAGAATTCGGCAAGAACCGGTCCCTGGTAGCCCGTCAGGAACTCGTCGAACGAAGCCTCGCCGAGTTCAAGCGGCTCAGCGTAAAGGGCCGGGAGATCGGCGTGGCAGCTGCCGCATTTGCCCGTCTTGCCCGCCATGGAACCGGGCACCCGGTTAGAAGAACCGCATGAGGGGCATCGCACCAGATATGTTTCGCCGCTTTGCGCCATGGATAACCTTCCTTTTTTTCCGCATTTGCGGAGCGCAGGAAGAGTCCCGGTTTATTTCAAGCCCCGCAGAAACTCCAGGACTTCCGCCGGATGCTCCTCCGCTTTTTTGACAGTCTGCCAGTGCCTGGCCACCGTTCCGTCCGGGCCGATAACCACGGTCGAACGGATGGTCCCCATGGTCTTCTTGCCGTACATTACCTTTTCGCCGAATGCTCCGTATGCTTCCATCATTTTTGCTTCGGGGTCGGAGAGCAGTGTGAATGGAAGGCCGAAATCCCTGATGAACTTGTCGTGTGATTTCATGCTGTCCTTGCTCACTCCCAGAAGGGCAACGTCCATGTCCTCAAGCTGGTTGTGGACGTCCCGGAAACCGCATGCCTCCTTGGTGCAGCCGGGCGTGTTGTCTTTGGGGTAAAAATAGATGACAAGCGTTTTTCCGGCGTAATCCCTTAAAGCATGTTTTGTGCCGTCGCTTCCTTCCAGCTCGAAATCGGGCGCTATTTTACCTTCCAGCGAAGCCATGCATCTCCCCTTTATCATATGTAATTTCTAACGGGAGGGCATAATGCGGACCTCTCCCCGGGCCTGACAATAAACCTCGCATCAGGTTCTTAAATTGTATTTGATAAACAGAAGAATGCAAGTCGCCGGATCACCATGCTCCATTGCCAGGCGTCACAGCATCCTCTCTCCGACAAAAAAATTTTTCGGAAAGGGCTTTCCGTCACATTGATGATGGTCCCGCAATCTTGTTACCTGCATCAAAACGAAACATAGCCGTAAACATTTTGTCACGGGGGGGACAGGTGCAGAAAAAAGTTCCGCTTGACCGGGAAATGGGTTTTTGGAGAGAAATACTCTTGCGGCCTCTACAGGCTTCCGAGCAGCCTGAGGAGTCCGTCCAGAATGGTGATCGGGTGGGGCGGGCAACCCGGAATATAGAGGTCCACGGGGAGAAAGGCATCGACGCCGTTGTGAACCGCGGGACTGTCGATAAACGGACCGCCGCTGATAGCGCAGGTGCCGCTGGCGATTACTATCTTGGGGGATGGAACGGCTTCATATGTCTTTAGAAGCGCGGTATTCATGTTCTCGGTTACCGGTCCCGTGACCAGGATCCCGTCGGCATGCCGCGGCGAAGCTACAAACTGGACGCCGAACCGGCCCAGGTCGAAAACAACCGTCCCGAGCACATTTGTATCCGCTTCGCATCCGTTGCAGCCGCCCGCGCTTACCTGGCGCAGTTTCAGGGAACGGCCGAAGAGGGCGAGCATTTTCTTTTCAAGGGATTGCACGAGCCTCCGTTCCGTATGGGCGTTGACGAGCAGGTCCTTTCTTTCGTTCGCGGAAAGCCACGGATCGCTCATGAAGCTAAGCGTCCCATGGGGACAGGCCTGGACACATTCCGGACAGAAAAGGCACTTGCCGAGATCGATGGTCAGGTCGCCGTTACGGGTTATCGATCCGGTCGGGCAGGCTTCCTCGCAGAGACGGCATTCAGGTGGACAAAGTTCCGGACTGATGCGGGGGAAGCCCCTGAAAAGCTCGGGTAGCTGAGCCTGCTCCTTCGGGTAGCGAATGGTCCTGTGTCCCTGGTGTATGCGCGCCAAAAGTGTTTTTATCATGAAAAAATCCCAAATCGCCAACAACGGGCCATTAGTTTTTTACATTTAACCTAAAACTGCCACTAAACGCGGATCAAAGCGAGAAATACAGAATAAATTCGGATCAAACAAAAACATGATACAAGAACTTGCTCTCACCTATCAGTTGAATCGATCCGGTCATATGGCTATGGGTTTATCCGCATTTATCAGATTTATCCGAGTCCAAATTCTTTTGCAGGGTTTAAATTATTTCCTGCCAGATGCCTGTTATAAGTCAAACCCGCAGTACGACAGGTTGAAGCTCTTGTTGCAGAGCGGGAAATCAGAAATTTGCTCGTTGCGCAACGCCATGGCCAGTCCGGTCCAGTTGTGGAAGGACGGATCGGTCACTTTGTACCGGATAAACCGCCCGTCTTCGCCGGTGACGGCAACATGGCATATTTCCCCGCGCCACCCCTCCGTTACGGCAACAGCAAGCCTCTCACCCGCCGGGGCGCCGACTTCGACACGGCATGGCCCTCCCGGAAGCTGCCGGATCTGTTCCTCCACGAAGTCGAGGGACTTCAGCGCCTCAAGCCATCTCACCAGGGACCGCCCGTAGACGTCCCCGGTCTGTGCGGTAACCACGGGGATCTGACTCATGCGGTATATACCGAACGGATGGTCGCGGCGGACATCCCTGTCCAGTCCGCTGGCGCGGGCGGCAGGCCCCACGAGTCCAAGATCGGAGGCGGTTTCCGCGCTCACGGTTCCTGTTTTTTCCAGGCGGTCCATCACGGAAGGGCTGTTCCATAGCAGCGAGACGGCGTTTTCCAGGTCTTTCCTCCCATGGGCAAGACGTTCGAGCAGATCGGCTGACCGCCGTTCGTCCAGATCAAAACCGACACCGCCTGGGCGGACCAACCCGCGGCCGAAGCGGCTGCCGCAAAGCACCGCGGTCATATTGAGAAAATCCCCCCTGATCCGGCCGCAGTAGGAGGCGGTCGGCAGATAGCCAACATCACCGGCGATCGCGCCCAGGTCGCCGGTGTGATTGGCCAGCCTCTCCAACTCCAGGGCAATGCCGCGTATCGCCTCGCCCCTCGCGGGCACCCAGGCAGAGCCCAGGGCTTCCAGGATCATGGCATATGCCGTTGCGTGGCCGATGGTGGCATCACCGGCGACGGTTTCCATCTGGTAAAGGGTTTTTCGGTGCGGTCCGCCTTTAATCTCCGCCTCCAACCCCCGATGCTGGTATCCGAGAGAGATTTCCAGGTGAAAAACCTGTTCGCCGTGACATTGAAAACGGAAATGACCGGGCTCTATTATTCCGGCGTGAACCGGCCCCACGGCCACTTCGTGAATTTCCTCGCCTTCGACGCGGAAATATTCCATGGCTCCCGGGACCGACCCTTCCTGGCCGAGCCGCTCCGCCGCGGCGGACTCTTCCGCAAGCGGGCGCTGGAAGCGGACCGGCTTCAGCCATGGATGCCCCTCCGGGATAAGCCCGAATTCCTCGGCTATTTCACGCTCGAAGAGATGAGCCTGGGGACAGGCCGGCGTCAATGAAGGGAATGACTTTCCGACCGTGGCGCACAGGATACCCATGAAACCGTCCAGCCGGTACAACAGGATACAATACAACTCCGTCGTTTCGCCCTTCGGAACTCCGAACAGGGACGATATCCGCCAGCCATCCCTTACGGCGCGGACAATAGCGGCGTGAAAATCCGACGGGTTGAGTCGCGGGACTTCGGAAGCCGGAAATGATTCGCCGTTATAAAAGATTCTGAAGGGGTTGCCGTTCATCGTCTACCCTCCCACGACACGAGCCGCTTCACGGACGGCGTCGCGCAGAGGCGGAGGTACATACAACCCCAGAACAAGGACAAGTATACCCAGTGCCAGCGGCGAGGCAACGGAAAGAACGCCTTCCGTCCGGCGCGCCTCTCCCGTCGTCCCCTCCGGAAGCCCCTGGGTCATGCGCAGGGCGGCTGTCATCATGCCGATGAAGATCAGGGCCAGAAGCGAGAGGTATATAACCGCCGCCATTCCGTTACCTGTATCGGCTGCTGCCTTGAGAATGGTGAACTCGCTGAGGAAAGGGCCGAACGGAGGCGAACCGGTAATCGCCAGAAATCCCATGAGCCACAATCCGCCCGAAACCGGCAGCACCCGGAGCATTCCGCTGATTTCCCCGGATTGTTTCGTCCGGAACGCCGTGACGATATTGCCGGCAACGAGGAAAAGCATCGCCTTTGTCAGGGAGTGATTGACGGCATGAAGCAGGGAGCCGAAGGTCCCGCTTCCTCCGAGTCCGATTCCCAGTGACAGGATGCCCATGTGTTCAACGCTGGAATAGGCGAGCATGCGTTTATAATCGGCCTGGCTGAGGATGAATACGGCCGCGACGGCCATCGACAGGAGACCGAAAACCAGCAGCAGCTCGCGGCCGAAAGCACCCTGCCCCGCGGCCCCGAGGACCTGCTGGGCTCTCAGGATGCCGAGGAAGGCGCAGTTCAGCAGCGCCCCGGAAAGGAGGGCCGATACGACCGAAGGCGCCTCGCTGTGGGCATCGGGAAGCCAGGTGTGCATGGGGGCAAGGCCCATTTTGGTTCCGTAACCCACCAGCAGGAAAAGAAAGGCCGCCCTGAGCCAGGGAATGTTGAAATGCGGCCCCTGCCGCAACAGGTCGCTGAGCACGAGCGACGTGGATGAGCCGTCGTGCGCGGCGGCCGCTACGGCCAGGAAAAAGTTGCCGAGCAGCGCCAGTGCTATCCCCACGGAGCAGATGAGCAGGTATTTCCAAGTGGCTTCCAGGGACCGGTGATGGCGGTGAAAATATATCAGCGGCGCGCTGGCCAGGGTCGTGGCTTCCACCGCCACCCACAGCAGTCCGAAATGCTGGCTCGCCGCAACGAGGGTCATCGTGGCGAGAAAGAAGAGAAGCGCCCCGGTAAATACCTTTTCCGGCGCGTTGATGAAGCCGACACCTTCCTCGAAATCGCTCCTTTTCCCCTTCTCTTCGTGCGAAAGGTAACCTACCGCATATACGGACGCAGCCAGGAAGAGGACGCTTGTTATGCCCAGGAACAATATTCCCGGCCCATCCAGCATGAGCCAGCCGGACAACGCCGGCGAAGCGCCGGAAATCCATGAAAACGCGGTCAATCCCGCATGCGCGGTCGCTGTGACCAGCAGAAGCGCCCGACGGGGAGCGTTCGGTCTGATGATTAAGGCGAGCAGGCCAGCGATTGTCGGCAGAATAATTAATGCTGTGATCATTTCATCTTGTCTTTCATTCTTTCAGCGTGGAAAGCTGGTCAGTGTCTATGTGATCAAATTCGCGGTTGATATGGAATATCATAATCCCCATGACAAAGACCGCCACGAAGACATCGAGTAGAATGCCCAGTTCCACGAGCAGCGGCGCCTTTTGCACGAACGCGACGCCGAAGATATATATGCCGTTTTCGAGGGCCAGATAGCCTAGCACCTGGTTCAGGGCTTTTCTGCGGCTGCAGATGACGAAGAGACCCGTCATGATCGTAAACAGCGCCACCGGGACCGTCAGCGACGAGTGCACCGCCGCCGGGGGAAGGGGCAGCCTGAGGCCCGCCCAGAGTGACACGGCCAGGGCCGCACTGCCAAGAAGGAGCGAAGTCGTATAACCGACAAACGGCTCCACTTCGCGCCGCACGCTGGCATCCCGGATAGCCCGGTTCAAAAGCCACGGGAAAACCATGCCTTTCAGCGCGATGCTCCACGCGGCAAGTAGCACGACCCGGATGGTAATTTCCCCTTCGCTGGACAGCAGCGGCAGAATCCCGAGGATGATACCCTGGGTGGCGACGATCCGGATGCACGCGGCAAGCCGGCTCGACCCGAGCAGCAGCAGGTTGGAAAGCAGAATGACGACCATTACACTATCTATCAGGGTTTCCAATATGTCACCTCAACGCCAGCAGCAGCGACAGAAGCGCGAGCGTTCCGGCGCCCACCAGTATTTGCGGGATCCGCACCAGCCTGAGCCTTGCCATGGTTGACTCGATTATTCCGACAGCCACTGCCAGCGCAGCCATTAATGCAATGGCGATGATTTCATCCCGCGGCGGCCAGCCGGTATGAAGCGGGAGCAGAATACCCGTCAGCAGTTCCCCGAAAATCCACAATTTCAAAGCCGCTCCGTACTGGATAAAGGCGAAATCAGGCCCGCCGTGGTCAAGCACCATTACCTCGTGGATCATTGTCAATTCGAGGTGCGTGTTCGGGTCGTCGACCGGAATGCGGCTGTTCTCGGTCAGAAAAACGAAGAGAATGGCCGCGGCGGCAAGGGTCAGAACCGGTCCTGCCTTTATCCAGGTTTCCGGGGTCATGGCGGGCAGCATGCCCGACAGGGAAAGGCTGTTAGTCTCGCGCGCGACGGCAACCAGACCGAGAAAAAGCACCGGCTCGGCCAGCGCGGAAAACTGCGCCTCGCGGCTGGCCCCCATGCCTTCGAAGGCCGATCCGGTATCGAGGGCGGCGATCACGGTAAAAAAGCGACCCAGACCGAACAGGTAGGCAAACAGGAAAAGGTCGCCGGAAAAGGCCAGCAATGCCCGCGAACCTCCGAATGGAACCAGAGTCGCCGCCGCGATGGCCGACGACAGGCCCACAATCGGCCCGGCTCTGAAGATCCATGTGGTTGTCCTGCTGTAAACCGCGCCCTTCCTCAACAGTCTGAAAATATCATAATAAAGCTGCAGGAGCGGCTGACCCGTCCGGCCGGCGAAAATGGCCTTGGTCCTGTTGATGATCCCCGGAAGCAGCGGCGCAAGTAGAAGGGCAAGCAGTACATTGATGATTGGAATAATCATGTTCATGTCGTTAACCGATTTTCCAGACCAGAAGGGCCAGAAGTGTAATAACAATATATAGAATGTACAACTGGACCCGCCCGTGCTGCAGCCATTTTACCCTGGAGAGCCCATGGGACAGGGCCGCGAAAGCGGGGCGGAAAATGCCTTCACGGAAGATATCGGGAGTTTCGGTCATGAACGCAGAAACGGCCGGGAACAGGCCCTCGGGCGGCGAAAACCTGCGACGGACGGGAAGAAAATTCCTGAACATGCCGATCAGGGGCTGGGCAAAGGAGGACGCCGTGTACTGCATGCGGGGAGTCGGCGTAGCATATCCGCAATCCCACGTAAACGATATTGCCTTCTCCCGGCTTGCCAACAGCCTTCTACGTATGAAGGAAAGTGTGGCAACCAGAGTCAGTAAGACCACGCAGCCGGTCACGACATAAGAAAGCGGACCGACGGCTTGACTCAGGTTCTCCCTCACGGCTCCGGGAGGCAATCCGCTTGCCGCGACCAGGACCGGCGCCATTGCATTGATGATCCAGGGTCCGGACAAACCAATCACGAGGCATCCCGCGGCCAGAAGAACCATTGGCGCAGTCATGGCCGGTCCGGCCTCGTGGGCATGGATCGCATGGCCGCCGCGCGGTTCGCCGAGAAATACGATGCCGAACGCCTTGGCGAAGCAGGCGGCGGCCAGGCCCCCGATCAGCGCGAGGGCGGCAATGGTCGCCAGGGCTGAAAGCGCGGTTGTAAGGCCATAGGCAGTTCCTCCGTGGAAGGCCCCCAGATAAATGAGAAATTCACTCACGAAGCCGTTGAGTGGTGGAAGCCCGGATATGGCCGCTGCTCCGATGAGAAAGGTCGCGCCGGTCCACGGCATCCGCTTCAGCAGTCCGCCCAGATGATCGATTTCCAGCGTGCCGGTTGCGTGCTGTACCGCCCCCGCTCCCAGGAACAGCAGCCCCTTGAAAACGGCATGGTTGATCACGTGAAGCAAAGCGCCGCCAAAGCCCAGGACAACCATGGTCCGGGAGCCCGCCTGCATCCCCAGGACTCCGACTCCGATGCCCAGGGTGATAATGCCGATATTTTCCACGCTGTGATAGGCAAGGAGCCGTTTCAGGTCGTGCTGGGCAAGGGCGAACAGCACGCCCAGAATTCCGGAGGAAACGCCCGCGGCCACCAGAAGCCAGCCCCACCAGGCCGGCGGCGGCCCGAGAAAAGTCAGTACACGCAGGATTCCGTAAATGCCTGTTTTAATCATTACGCCCGACATGACCGCCGAAACGTGGCTCGGCGCGGCGGGGTGGGCTTCGGGCAGCCAGACATGGAGAGGCATAAGCCCGGCCTTGGTACCGAAACCGATAAGCGCCAGCATGAACATGAGCCCCGCAACGGATGGAGCGAGACCGGCCAGCATGCCCGGGCGGCCGAAATCCATGGCGCCGGTTTCACGGCCCATCAGCACGAACAATACAAGCAGAAACGCGGTTCCCAGGTGCGTCGCGACGAGGTAAATCCATCCGGCGTCACGCACGCTTTCCTTTTCGTTTTCAAAGGTAACAAGGAAGAAAGACGCCAGCGACATGACTTCCCAGCACATAAGGAAGAGCACGCCGTTGCGCGCGACAATGACCATCACCATGCTCGCCGCCAGGAGGTTGAAAAAAAACCAGTGAGCGCCGAGCGCTTTCCTGCCGCGCCAGGCCTGCAAGTAGCCGCCGCCGTACAATGCGGCAAGCGCGCACAGTCCGAGGGTCGGCAACAGAAAGAACGCAGATAGGGGGTCAAGCCCCAGATAGAACGTGCCGTACGGCACATCCCAGGAAAGGCGCATATACTCAGCCGGAGTGCCGAGTGTCACAAGCATTGCGGGGACAAGCCCGGCGACGCAGCCTGCAATTGCGCCTCCGGCGCCCAGGGCGGTGGACCAGAAGAAGGAGTTCCTCGCAAAAAGGGCGGCCAGCCCGCCCAGGAGCATGATCGAGACCGATATAAGGACGATGGAGATCAACGGCTTCTCTCCCCGTCTCGCGCGGCAATTTGTTGCCTGATGCCGGCTTCAACACGGCGCGCTTCTTTCAGTATCTCGTCCCGCAGGCCCTGGCGCATTATCAAATCCCTGAAGCCGGGGTCGCGGAGAGCGAATGCGATACGTGACAGCAGATGCAGATGGGAACGGACGGTGGGAGTGACAATGGTAAACAGGGTGTGAACGGGCTTGTCGTCCAGCGCCTTGAAATCGACGGGATGTTCGAGAAAGCAGAGGGTAACGGTTGGGCGGGTAATGTGTTGAACGATAGGATTGCGGGCATGGGGAATGGCAATGCCTTCGGATATACCCGTTGATTCAATTTCTTCCCTGGCCACCAGGACCTGAAGCAGGAATTCGCGGTTTACCTCTTCCGGGAGCCGGAGGTGCTGCACCACGTTGGCCAGGACCTCATTCCGCGTATTGCCTTCAATGCGGTAGAAAACCCCGCCCGCTTCAAGTGCCTCGCTGAGTGTGGGCAAGGAAGCACTCTCTTCAGGAGGCTCGGCAAAGATTTCGGCGGCCACCTTGATGCGCTGGGAGGTCGCCCATTCAAGCAGTTCCGCACGGTTAAAGCGATATTGTTCGTTGATGCGGTAAGCAGGGATGAATTCCTGCTTGATCCAGCGGTAGATGGTTTTTTCCGAGACATCCAGCAGTTTCGCGGCATCTTTTACGGTAAGATTCATTTGTCTCTCTTTTTTACCATTTTATCTCGAGCATGGACATGTTTGGACATTTATATCATTAGAGCACAAAAGTCAACAGCAAAGAAATAACGACATATCCATGTCACACAAATATCTGACGTCATCAAATTATTAATTTCAACAAATATTGTTTACAATCCATTTAAACATGTTGACAACTATATGATTTATAGAGAAAATTGAACATTCATGAAGCCAGGTATTAACTTGAAAAAGATTTAAGCAATTTACCATAAGTATATAGTACCCATTTAAACCTGCGGAGACTAATTTATTGCCGTAATCTCAAATTGTTAAACCGGGTTGATTGTTAAGACGAATGTGATATTTTTAATGGATTAAGATAATTGTGCACTCTTGGGAATTTTCCGATTTTGTCATAGGAAATGCGCGATTCACATAGCCATGTTACAAAAGCAGCCCGGATTCTTTTCATGCCCGCTTTTCCGGCTCCAACAACTGTTATTGCCGGGCTGACCCGATAGATCTGGCGGTATGACGACACACACAGACATTTCCGGAACATTTGCCAACATGATAAATAAACCTGGCCTCAATGGGCTTTTATCAGGGAGGATGTCATCATCAAAGCTTGCCGGCTGCGTCTCGATCTGATTAAATTATGAAAATTTTCAATATATCAAGAGCATTTAAGGAAAATTTCACGGCAAAAATCTTCATTGTTATTGCCCTCCTGATTATCATCATCTCCATTTCCTTTACCACTTTCTTTATCAATCAGCAAAACAAGGCCATCAACGAATCTCTTATCAGGGAAGGAGAACTTCTGACAAGAATGCTTGCCTACAACGGGAGGCTGGGGGTATTCGCCGAGAACGAAAACCTGTTGAAAGATCCCATGGAAGGCATTATGCAGAACAGGGATGTGGTCAGGGTAAGGGTCCTGAATTATGACGGAATTCTGCTTAAGGAAAATCAGAAACCATCGTGGGATGCATCCAGTGAATCATCAGATAAAGATAACACCAGTTTGCGGAAAATTATCGGTTACCTCAAATACATCAACGAGCCTTATTATTTTCAGGAAAAAGATTATTTTGAATTCTGGTCGCCGGTTCTTACCGATTCCGGGTATTTCACCGACGAGACCCTGCTATATTCGGAAAATTCGAAAAAGTACAGCAGCAACAGGAACATAGGTTTTGTCAATGTAACGCTGGATAAAAAAGTACTGAATAAGACATTCAACCAGCTATTGTTCAAGAGCTGTGTTATCGCGGCCATTTGCCTGATTATAGGGCTTATTGTCGCCTACTGGGTGGCAAAGGCCATATCCAGGCCGCTCAACAGACTTACCGAAAGAGTAAACGCAATGGGTACCGATGCTTCGGTCAAAACCCTCCCCGTGGAAACTAACGATGAAATCGGAAAGCTTGCTTCGGCTTTTAATATGATGGCCGAATCACTGAGCAAGAGGGAAATCGAGAAAGAGTTGCTGGAGGAACAGATCAGACATGCCCAGAAAATGGAGGCCGTCGGCACACTTGCAGGCGGAGTGGCCCATGACTTCAACAATATCCTGACCGCAATAATCGGCTACGGCATTCTTCTCCAGAACAGTCTGACCGGAAAAAGCGCATTGAGCAATTACATAGAACAGATGCTCGCCGCCGCCGAAAGGGCCGCCAACTTGACCCAGAGGCTTCTGGCTTTCAGCAGAAAACAGGTGATTAACCCGAAACCGATCAATCTGAATCGAACAATAATGAACCTGTTTGATATTCTGCTCAGACTTATCGGCGAAAACATCGAACTGAAGCTTAACCTGGCAAAGGACGACGTAATAGTAAAAGCCGACGAAAGCCACATGGATCAGGTCATCATAAACCTGGTCACAAATGCGAAAGATGCAATGCCCAACGGGGGAATAATAACAATCTCCTCACAGGTAGTGGATCTGCCCGTCAGTAAAATAAAAGGATCAGACAGCTTCAATCCGGGCATTTACGGAGCATTGATAGTTTCGGACACCGGCAAGGGAATAGATCCGGAGACCCGTGACAGGATTTTCGATCCTTTTTTTACCACAAAGGAAATCGGCAAGGGAACCGGTCTCGGCCTTTCTATTGTCTATGGGATTGTGGAGCAGCACAACGGGTTCATAGAACTGGACACCAATTCGGAAAGTGGAACCACTTTCACGATACTTTTGCCGTTTTTTGAACCGACTATCGAGATAAAACGCATGGAAAACCTGCTGCTTCCGCGGGGCAACAAGGAGATTGTTCTTCTGGCCGAGGACGACAAACTGGTGAGAAATCTCGCCAGGCACGTGCTTCTACGGTATGGCTACCATGTCGTCGAAGCCGTGAACGGGGAAGATGCCGTAAACAGATTTATGGAAAACAGGGATTCTATCGACATCCTGCTTCTTGATGTGATAATGCCGAAAATGAACGGAAGACAGGCTTATGACGAAATTAACAGGTTGAGGCCCGATGTGAAAGCCCTGTTCATGAGTGGTTACCCCTTTGAAGTCATGAGCCGACAGGGAATACTCGAGGAAGGCATACATTTCATTTCAAAACCGCTGCAGCCCGGCGCACTTCTGACAAAACTCAGGGAGGTGCTGGAAAGCTGACAAAATCGTAAATGTCGCCTTCTCAGTTTTTCTGGCACGTAAACGAAGAGGAGGTCCACCTGCGGAAGCGGCAATTGTAACAGGATACCGGTTCGTCGGCTATCATCTCCTCCTCAACATCGGCACGGAAATCAGCGCAATTTCCCGCGGCTTCCGCCGCTCCTGCCCAGTCATCCTTCCCGCCGGTAAAGACTTTGCCTTCTTGCTGAATCGCAAACAACATATTCCGCCACCCCCTAATAACTTTTCAGGAGCTGCCGGGGGCATGTACGCCAGGGAGCGGCATCAGCCTTGCCTTCGGCCGGTACCACGAGCAGCACCGATTTTCCGTCAAGCAACACGGTTTTCGCCTTATCTCCCATTATAACCAGTTCTTCACCCTTGAGAGCTTTCCCGTCCATGCTTCTCACGACATCCACTTCTGGATGGGCGCAAATTTCGCAGACACGGGAAACGCTGTCCACCTCACCGATCTTGAGGCCGCCCTTCATGCGGCCGTCATTTCCGCCGAGCCGGAGTCCGACTCCGGCCAAAGCACCTATGACGCCATGTCCCGTTCCTCCGTGCGCGGAAAGATGAATACTTAACCGTTCAGCAAGGGCATATGCCTCATTCTGCGCAACAACCAGCTGTTTCGCTTTTCTGCCGAAATCCAAGAGTGCCTCCCGGTTCCCGAGCCTCTCCTCTACGGCAACGCAAAGACCGGGGTCCGAACCTTCGGCGCTTTCCCGTTCAAGGAAAAGGCAGGCATGGGAAATCAACGGGGAAAGGCACGTTTCATCAATATCAGCCGCGAAACACATGGAGCTGTTATGGGAAGTATACGGTATTTCGGGGTGAACGAGCAATTGATGCCGTGTAACAAAGGAACTCAAGCCCCACCCTTTTGTTTCCACATCCCTGGCCAGCATCGAAGCCAGCTCTCCCGTGCCCCTGCTCTCAATATTATCGGTATCATCAATACAGACATAAATTTTCATGAATATCTCCCGTTTCATGCCCACAAATTTTTGAAAAAAATATGTTGAAGAATATCATAGTCGAATATAAAGCAATTCCTTGTCATATGCAACACAATATAACGTCGCTTCAACTCAATGAAATTATTTGTATTTATCAGC
>DASRZQ010000170.1:0-7367 GCA_035686205.1 Geobacteraceae bacterium | reverse complement strand
ATCTAAATAAAAAGCCGGGACGATTTGAATTTGTTTTCACCCCAAAGCATGGCTCCTGGCTCAACCTGATTGAGGTCTTTTTCAGTAAAATTGCCCGCTCACTTCTGAGGTATATCCGCGTCCGATCTAAAGCGGAGCTGGTCGAACGGATTTATCAAGGCATCGAGGAGATCAATCAGGAGCCAGTCGTTTTCCGTTGGCGTTACAAAATGGATGAAATTGCTGCCGTATGATTTATACGTTATTTACAGAACGTTATACTAGGTCTCCACGGACAGCTTCGTCACATTCCAGATGTCCTCACTGTACTCGAGGATTGCGCGGTCCGAGGAGAAGCGCCCGCAACGCGCAACGTTGAGGATAGACATCTGCGACCACTGCTCTTGGTCCCGATAGGCGAGGCCGACCCGCGCTTGACAATCGACGTAGTCGCGAAAGTCAGCGCACACAAGGAAGGGATCTGAGTCCAACAGGTTGTCTGTCAGTGGGCGGAACAGGCTTCCGTCGCCGTGCGAGAAGAACCCCGAGTTGATCAGATCGATCGCGTCGCGCAGGTCCTCGTCCTGCTCGTAGATCTCCCGTGGATGGTAGCCCGCCGCTCGAATCTCCTCCACCTGCTGTGTCGTTTTGCCGAAAAGGAAGAAGTTTTCTTCACCGACCTCCTCGCGGATCTCCAAGTTGGCGCCATCGAGCGTGCCAATGGTTAACGCCCCGTTCATGGTGAACTTCATGTTGCCGGTCCCGGAAGCCTCTTTACCCGCCGTGGAGATCTGCTCCGAAAGGTCGGCGGCGGGATAGATGCGCTGGCCTGACTTGACATTGAAGTCCGGCACGAACACCACCCTCAGTACCTCGTTGACCTGGGTGTCGCGATTGATGACGTCGGCAAGCGAGTTGATCAGCTTGATAATCAACTTTGCCATTCGGTAACCGGGTGCAGCCTTCCCACCAAAGACGAATGTTCGCGGAGTGATATCCATCGAGGGATTCTGTTTCAGGCGGTTGTACAGACTTACGACGTGCAGGACGTTTAGATGCTGGCGCTTGTATTCGTGGATGCGCTTGACCTGGATGTCGAAGAGTGTGTCGGGATCCAGAGTCACGCTACAGATGTTGCGCATATGGTCGGAAAGGCGCACCTTGGCCATGCGCTTGATCATGCGCCAGCGCTCCCGGAAGGCCTCGTCCTCTGCGTGGGCCTCCAGCCCGCGGAGCAGTTCCAGATGGCGCAGCCAGTCGCCGCCAATGGTCTCCTCGAGGAGCGCGGCCAGCGGAGGATTGGCCAACGCGATGAAACGACGGGGTGTCACGCCGTTCGTCTTGTTCCGAAAGTTATCCGGCCACATGTCGTGAAAGTCCTTCAGCACCGTGTGTTTGAGCAACTCGGTATGCAACTTGGCAACCCCATTGATCGCCATGCTCCCGACGCAGGCGAGGTTTGCCATGCGAACGCGCCGATGGCCGTCGCTTTCGCCTTCGTCGATGATCGACATGCCTGCGAGCCGCACAGAATCGTTGATAAAGCGCACGCGCACGTCATCCAAGAAGCGGGAGTTAATCTCGTAGATTATCTCCAAGTGGCGCGGCAGGGTGCTCTCGAACAGGTTTACGGGCCATGTTTCCAGAGCCTCCGGTAAAAGGGTGTGGTTCGTGTAGGCAAAGCTGCGCTGGGATAGGTCCCAGGCCTCCCCCCAGCCCATCAGGTGCTCGTCGACGAGTATGCGCATGAACTCGGCAATGGCGATGGCCGGATGGGTATCGTTGAGCTGAACCACGAACCGCTCCGGGAAATACTCCAGGCTTCCCTTGTCGCGCAGCGTGAGGCTGATCATGTCCTGTAGCGAGCAGGAGACAAAGAAATATTGCTGGCGAAGCCTAAGAGCCTTGCCAACTCCCGGCTCGTCGTTGGGGTAAAGCACCTTGCAGATGTTCTGCGCCGTGACCATGTCGTTTACTGCGCCGTAGTAGTCACCCACGTTGAAGGCCTGCAGGTCGAAGGACTCACGGGCCTCGGATTTCCACAGCCGGAGCAGGTTCACGGTAAAAACGCCGTAGCCCATAATTGGCGTGTCGTAAGCGATGCCGTAAATGGTGGACTCGGGCACCCAGCGTATACGCTGGCGGTGCTCGTCGTCCTGGTAATGCTCCACATGGCCGCCGAATCTCACTGGATAGCGTCTTTGACTCGGCAGCTCCCAAGGATTGCCGTCTCGCAGCCACGCATCGGCCACCTCGACCTGCCAGCCGTCCTTGATGTGCTGCTCAAAGATACCGTACTCGTAACGGATGCCATAGCCAATGGCTGGAATCTCAAGAGTAGCGAGCGAATCCATGAAGCAGGCCGCCAGACGTCCCAGGCCGCCGTTTCCAAGCCCCGGTTCCGGCTCGGCCTCGAGGATTTCATCCAGGTCCAGGTTCAGCTCCGACATGGCCACCCGTACGTTGTCCCCGAGCTTCAGGTTGAGAATGTTATTAGCGAGGTGCGGACCGACAAGGAATTCGGCCGACAGGTAAGCCACGGACTTCGGACCCTGAAGATCGTAGAACTCGTTCGATGCGACCATTCTCGCCAGCATGCGGTCCCTAATGGTATATGCAAGCGCCGTGTACCGGTCGTGGATGGTTGAGTTCTCAAGAGTCCTGCCTGTGATGTAGAACAGATTGTCAGTAAAAGAACGCCGGATGGCCTCGATGGAGCGGGCGATGCGGGTATGCATGAATCTTTCAGCTAGCTCGGACATGGCTCCTCTTCCTTGGACAACTTGTACGGAGAATGCGCCTTTCACTGGAACATCGAGGGCGGGCACTTGTTATTGGAGAGCGATTCCCATACCCTCGACGCCGAGTGTGAGTTGCAGAGGCCCGGCCCGCACTTCTCTAGCATACACTGAAATGAGGCCGTATCAGTTTATTAGTCAATTCAAATCAAATAATCTGCGTTAATCCGTCGGTAGCCATTATATCACATAAAATTGTCACCAAGACTTATGGGGTCAGCTTTGCCAAGACTGAACTTACGTAACAAAGCAATTTCTCCGAAATTTGATATGCTTCAAAAAAACCGGGACTTCTCTTTAAAAAAAGTCCCGATTTTGAGGTATTACTCCCATAGCCTTAACTGCTGGCCGAGGGATCAGGTCTGGTTAGTCGTCCGTTTATCCAATTACGGGAAGCCTCCTCGAGAGGCGGTGATAATTTTGTCAGCCCTCATTGCAAGATGCTTGGCACCATCTTGAGTAATCTGGCTAACCAGTTTTTTCAAATTTTTTCCACGTTAACAGCTTGCAGTCCTCTCAAACCATCAACCAAATCGAATTCAACCTCATCCCCTTCTTGCAGGGGTTTAATATCTTCGTCAATAATATCGGAGAAATGACACAAAACTTCTTCGCCGTTATCCTGTTCAATGTAACCATATCCCAGGTCGTCACTAAACCATATTACTTTTCCTCTCGCCATTTCCTTTTACCTACTGACCTGAACTGTCTCTGTTCACTCCGGTCATTCACTCTTTCCCTTTCTCCGTATCCTTTCTGGTGGGCGGGGTTGTAATTTTAGTCGGACTCTTCCTCTTTCTTCACAATCGGTTCTGCTAGTTCTTTCGCGCCGGGTTCAGCGACTCCTGCCGACGTCGCAGGTTTGCGCTTTTCCTCGATTCTCACCTGCCCTTCCGGCAAAGACATGGCGGCCATCGCCACATTCTTCGAACCTTCAACCGCTCCGACTATCATGCCTTTGGTAGTATTTATGCCGGTTTTGCCGATTACGGAAGCAGATTCTATCACACCGGAAACAAGCGACTTCGCTACTTCCTCCAGGTTTCCGCCAAGCTCCTTTGTGGCCTCGATGACGCCGTCGGAAGTGGCCCTGGCGATTTGCGCCACATCTCCGCCAACCGCGGAGGCTTCTTTGACGGCACACTTGAAGGTGTGTCCAGCAGCCATTACGATGTCACCACCCGCGTCATGCACGCCCATGATTATTACCTTGGCCACGTTTCGCGAGGTGGAGGCAAGGCCAATCCCTATTTCCTCCGCCGCTCCAATCGCTCCTTTCATGACATCCCTTGTCACTTCTGTGAACGTTCCCGCAACCAAACCTGCGGCTCTCAGTGATGACGATACGGTTTTCCTCAACAAATCCGAAACAGCCCCCTGAACCACGGTTGCTTCCTTGATCGCACCAACAATCTCTTTCTTAATGGTGGCATTTGATGTCCCAGCGTCTGGGCGTTCAGCTCCGGAATCCCGACCTTTTCCCTTCTCCATGCAACATCTCCTTTACCTATTGTGTTCTACACTGCAAAGCTTCAGCGATAATTCACTCCGGCTTTTCTCAGTGGAATCGATCCTCTCTGAAAAAATCCGAACCGATGCTCGCAAAAGCACTCTGGCCGTAACAACCCGTGAATTTGATAATGAGCAAAGCCTTGATGACGCCAATTGAACCCGGCAGATCATCAAGATTCATCAGCAACTCCCCTTTGACATATTTCTTTTGGCTGCCTGTAGAGGTTAAAACACCAATTGCTTTAACATGACAACCTGTGACGGCTTTATAAAAGGCTTTACCCGCAGCGGAAGGTTGAGGTCACATGATGAGGATGGATATAGGCCTCCCTGGGGAAGCGACGTACAAATTACATCAATTGTTTCCGGGACTGCCGGGAAAAAGTTTTTGAAAATGGAATACACCAATTATGCTGGGGAACAGGGGGGGATTTTCTAAAGCAAAGCAGCGATTAGGGATAACGCCGACCCTTCGAAGGCCTTTTCGATCATGGCCCCAAAAACAGCTTTACCGACTACTTGGCCGACCCTTTCGAAAGAATGGTTCAAATACTGGTCGCTCGTGACCGCCTTTTTCTTATCAAAATAACCCTGATCCGAAACGATGTCGGTTATTTCACTGGAGCTGATGGTTTTAGAATCATAATGCACGATAATGCTGCCCGTAACCGTGCTTGTTCTGACGGATTCGATACCACGGATATCCAACAGGAGATCCTCTATCTTTTTTCCGAGTGAGTGATTGCCTTTCAGCACGGGAGTTTTGAATCTCAACCTGCCTGCAACTTCGTGAAGATAGTAATTCATGCTTCGACTCCTCGGATCATTTCTTTCGAATATGGCAGGAATTATAAATATAGTTTTGTTAAACCTGGATAGGGATAACTGTCACTGAATACATTATTGCCCACTAAACTTACAGTTATGTGTAACTATTGTAAAATATTTGTTACAGATCAAAATCATAAATGTTTTTTTCCTTCGAAGCCCGACTTCCCAGCACCCCCAGCTTCCTTGAATCTTTCAAGTCGGGGCTAAGTCTGTGAGCATCATTTATAAAAAACCTTCCGCGCTGGGAGGTTTCAAAGTAGCCATGTCTCTTGGCACTTCCAATGAACGCACATACCGTCTTGAAGCATGAATATTTCATGATTCCAGCGAAGGAGCGCTTGAACCTGATGTCCAGTTTAATAACGCACTGATCGGAATGATAGAAGTAACCTGCTGCAGGTGACCTTGAATAAAAATGCACTTACATCTGTAACATCATATTCACAGCAGCGACAACCGGCTGTAAGTTTAATGTTGGAAGATATGATTGCGGTGTCAAACTCCTCAATTCAAATTCAGAAATCGGTTAATGCATAAAATTAAGGCCGAGTGCAAAAGACCTTCGTTTCATTCCACGGAAGCTTCCGGCAGCCTCCAACCAACTCTTCATCAAGCCATCACAGGATGTGAACAATATCGGAATCCTACAAAGACTTATTCATCATCAATATCAACCAAAAAGCGAATGATAAGAACACATTACCGAGAACAGCAACTATTAAAATGTTTAGCGGTACCGACTATTCGGTGTAGGTGTCGGTCGATAAAATCAGGAAAAGGAGCTTTATGGAAATTGTAAGAAAAGATAAGGCAAACAAAAAAGGAAGCAACCCCAAAAACTTTATTCTGGATACCAATGTCCTGCTGTATGACCCTCAGGCTCTTTTTCAGTTCGAGGAAAACAACCTGTATATCCCGATTACCGTCATCGAGGAGATAGACCGGTTCAAGAAGAATATGGACGAGACGGGGCGAAACGCCAGGCAGGTCTCGCGCATACTTGACAGTCTACGCGATCAGGGGCAGTTGGCTTCCGGGGTTGAGCTCCCCGATGGAGGGACCCTTCGTGTTGTTTTGTACAGGCCGGACATGATGGCAAATCTGCCACCTGACCTGCATGGCGACAAGGCAGATAATCTGATTCTTGCAGTGGCGATGCATATAAGAAACGGCGGGAAAACGCCTACAAAACTGATTACCAAGGACACGAACCTCAGAATAAAGGCTGATACCATGAACCTCCACGCGGAGGACTACGAACACGGCAAGATCGCTTTTGATGAATTGTATAGCGGTCTTTCCCAATACCTGGATAACGATGGCCTAATCGGTGCTCTTAACGGTAGCGGCAATGTTTCAAACACCGGCAAGGACGAGTTATCTCCCAATCAAGGAGTACTTTATGAAGATTCCTTTTCGCCATCTATCTCTGCACTAGGCCGATTTGACGCTGGCAAGAATGCGGTCGTATCACTCAACCCCGAGATAGGCAAAGGGGTTTGGGGTATCCGCCCACGGAACAACGAACAATCGTTTGCTTTTGATCTCCTATTAAATGATGAAATTCAAATCGTTACCCTCGTTGGAAAAGCAGGCACGGGGAAAACTCTGCTGGCTTTGGCGGCCGGGATGCAAAAAACCGCCGAGGAGAATGTTTACAACCGTCTACTTGTGTCCCGCCCGGTCTTCCCGATGGGAAAGGATCTTGGTTTTCTGCCGGGGGACATACAGGAAAAGCTTTCTCCTTGGATGCAGCCAATTTTTGATAACGTGGACCTTCTGCTAAGAGAATATGGCTCCCATGACGGCAAAAGACCAAAGTCTAGGGGCAAGATGGCGGAGAAGTCCGTAGGACAACTCAACCATTCATACAAAGAGCTGATCGATATGGGCCTTTTGGAAATAGAACCGCTTACGTACATCCGAGGCCGATCCCTGCCGAATCAATTTCTGATCGTTGATGAGGCGCAGAACCTCACTCCTCACGAGGTTAAAACTATCCTGACCCGTGCTGGAGAAGGGACGAAGGTCGTTCTTACCGGCGATCCATACCAGATTGATAACCCATACGTGGACGCTTCTAGCAACGGGCTTACCTATGTCGTGGAGAAGTTCAGGAAAGAGCGGATTTCAGGGCACATCACCCTCAACAAGGGAGAACGTTCGGCATTGGCAGAACTTGCGGCAAACCTGCTCTGAAAAAAGATGAATGAATTCGACAAAGGCCTTGGGGATAGCCCGTCGGTT
>DASRZQ010000169.1:0-3143 GCA_035686205.1 Geobacteraceae bacterium | reverse complement strand
AGAGCATCGTGCATCCGCGCGAGGTCTTCAGCCCGGCGGTCCGGGAATCGGCCGCGGCGGTCATCCTCGTTCACAATCACCCGTCGGGCGACCCCGAACCGAGCCGCGAGGACGTGGAGATAACCCGCAGGCTCAGGGAAGCCGGGGAACTGATGGGAGTCAGGGTGCTTGATCATATCATAATCGGGGACGGCAGTTTTGTAAGTTTTGCCGCAAGGGGAATGCTGTAGCCTGCTTGAACCGTTTTCAGCTGGGAAGACGGACGATAAAGGAGGGGGAGTGAATGGAACGGGCTGAAAAAGGATATGGCGACAAGTATCCGGTTGAGCGAACGGTCCTGGCCGGTGTGAGTCGGGGCGCATCGGAACGGGATATCAAGCTGGCGGTGCGTCTCGCCGCCGAAATGGCAACCGATTTCTCCTGGCTGTCAAAAGGCGACGCCGTATTCATAAAGCCCGCCCATAATTCCGGCAACCCTTATCCGGCGACTACCAGCCCGGTCGCGGTCGGGGCGATGGTCGAACTTTTGAAAGAAAAGGGAGCGGGCCGGGTGATAGTGGGAGACATGGCAGGTATCGAGCACGTGAAACTCTCTCCGGACGGGCTTGCCGGCAGCACCCGCCTGCTGATGGAGTCTTCCGGCATGGCGGGCGCCGCGCTGGCGGCCGGCGCGGAGCTTTCATTTTTCGACGAGGCCGGCTGGGACGCCTTTTTTGAAGACTTCCCTACGGCAGGTTCCAGTTGGAAACGCGGCCTGATGATGCCGAACATCCTCAGGGAAGTGGAGCACATCGTCCTCATGCCGCGCTGCGGCAGTCACGCCCTGGCGGGGAGCACTCTGGGACTGAAGGCCTCGGTGGGCTACTGGCGCACCGATACGCGTCTGGAATTTCATCGGGACGCCTCCACCCTGCAGGAAAAAATAGCCGAGGGAAATACGGTTGAAGCCCTGCTCAAAAAACAGCGGATGGTTATTTCCGCGGCGGACAGGATACTTACGACCTGCGGTCCGGACAAAGGTCACGTGTCCGAGCCGGAGAACGGGATTGTAATCGCCTCGGAGTCGGTGGTGGCCCACGACATGGTATCGCTGGCCTGGTTCCTGGAAAACCGGCGCAATGCTCCCGCCTGGAAAAAGATGTTCCTGGACCCTTACAGCTATCAACTGAGCGTCGGGATCGGAAATCGATGGATTGCCGGAAAACTTGGCGGATGGGGTCCCGCCCTCGCTTCACAAACGCTTTCCAGGAATGATCTCGACACAATCTGGGACGACCGTGTTCTCAATCACGCTTATCTTGTCTTGGGCGGCATGCCTTCGGTGGCCCTTGAACCGGCCGATGACATCATCCCGAAAGACGTGCTGAAAAGTCTGGGCGAATCAGTCACCCCCGCCCCGACCGTTCCGTCTGCCTTCATTCCGGCTTTTACAACGGAAGCGGACTAGAAGATGGCTGAAGGTTCGATGATAAAAGCCGCAATTTCAACTTTCAGTGTCCGTCCCCTTTTGCATTTGCCGGCGTTCGTTTTCTGCCCGGCAGGTCGGCTGAACATGTCTCCGTGAGATTTTTTACTTGATCGCGTAACCCATGTAATTCACGTCAATACTTGGTCCTTCAATCGATCCACCGACCCGTTTCCCGAATTCAGCGGCGGATATTCGCCCCCTGTTGTACAGCAGCATCGCCATTATCATTTTCAGAGGATTCCCGCCCGGCCTGGTCCCCTGGATGTCCATGTTCCGCAGGCCGTGCCGGTGCAGAGAACCGGTCAGTTCCTCCGGCGTGATGAACATCTCCCACGCGTGCATGTCGGGCGGGAGGAAGCGGGTGTATTTGCATTCCTGCCCCAGCTTGATGAACACCAGCTTGCTGATCCTGGTGCGATTGATGGTATCGTACAAAAATACGCCGCCGGGTCTGAGGACCCTTGCGACTTCCGCAATCACCCCTTCCCAGTTGCGGATGTGCTCCAGAACGTCGCAGCAGCAGACTATCCCGAAACTTTCATCCTCGAAAGGGAGCTGATCACCCGACCCCGTCCGGTAATCTATGGTTAGCCCCTTGCAGGCGGCATGGTCTTTGGCGGCGGCGATGGACTTTTCGGACGGATCGATGCCGGTTACGTCGAAGCCCGTTGCGGCGAACTCCTCGGCCAGCACGCCGCCTCCGCACCCTATGTCCAGTACGCGTTTTCCATCGGTATTGGTCTTCAGTTCGGCCTCGATGACACGCCGAAAATAGGGAACACGCCAGGGATTTGAGACATGCTCGAGGAGGGAGGCAAAACCTTCACCGCTCCACCAGACATCTGAACAGCGATTGTAGATTTCGTTGTCGATTATGATGCCTGTAGCCGTATCCATATTTGTGGTCCTTTCAACGTAAAATCCCGGTCAGATTTATTTTTCAGCTAATGAAAAAGATAAATCTGTTACCATTGAATAGGGTTGAGACGAGAAGGGGGCAGGACACGCCCTATTGATTTGTACCCCCCGCAATTGTCAGGCAGCGAATAACGGGTCACCCCTTTAAGTTCCCTTTTGCCTATCCATTCTTTTCCTTTCTATTGCCTTTGTAAACCAGTCAAAAACGTCATTGATAATGAACATGCTTATGAATATGGCTGATATGATGATTCCGATGTAAAACCAGGTAATCGAAAGGTATGCAAGAGTTCCTTCGGTTTGATAGGGGTTAGATGGGTTTGAAATATCTTTAGATGTCATTATCGCATAGATGAAAGAAAAGACCGAACAAGCTAGAAATGGTATTAGAGACGCAAGATATTTTTTCATTATTCGCCTTCTTACCAGAAACCATAGGTGTCAGTCTAGAAACCATAGGAGGAAACCATAGGTGTCAGGAGGAAACTAAGAAACCATAGGTGTCCAGAAACCATAGGTGTCAGGGCTACACATTTGACAACCCCAAGCTTTCTATGAGTTTTTCCACGCTCTTCTTCAACGCCTTATCCTTGTCCATGTCCACCACAAATCGTCTGCTTGCCTGGGAAACTGCCGAGTCCTTTACTCCAAAGCGTTCACCTATCTCCCTCAGTTTTGCTCCGCTGAACTTGTGGCAGAGGTGGATAGCAGTTTTCGCCGCCAGTTGTCTGTTCTCTCCAAATCTTTGTTTAACCGC
>DASRZQ010000168.1:0-4266 GCA_035686205.1 Geobacteraceae bacterium | reverse complement strand
AGGTCTTTCAGCACCCTTTTTGCCGCGGCCGCGGCGTCCCTTCTCAACTCCGTTGAATCAACCACCGCCCGGGATGCGGCATCAAGCTTTCCCGCACAATCGGCAAGCGTCTTCGCGGCCCTGTCATAAAGCCTCCGGTCGCCTTCATTTAGAACCTGCAAAAGAGCCTGCATCTCGCCCAGATAAACCCTGCCGAATTTCGGGTCATGCCGGCAGATGTCCCCGCAATTGTCTATGATATCAGCCAGCTTGATGGTTTTTGCCCTGGGAGACGCTTCCGCCAGATGCTGAAGATCAATGGTCTTGCGGGCCGCGCGATTGCCGTCGCCCGGCTTGCTGACATCGGTCAGCTCCTTGACCAGGTTCATAACATCCGCGCCGAATTCGCGCTCCAGGTCCTCGAAGGTCACAGGGGTATCCTCGACCGTATCGTGCAGCCATGAGGCGGCAATCATCGACCTGTCACCGGTTACAGAAGCGACCAGTCCGGCAACGGCCTTCAGGTGAACATCATACGGCTTCAGGCTGTACTTGCGCAACTGGTTGATCCTGGCATGGGCGGATGTGGCGTAACGCCTTGCTTTTTCCACAACGTCTTCCAAGTGTTCTCTCCCGTTAAGCCGTCCGGCTCCTCAACTTTCCCGGATACCATAAAGTGTAACTGCGCGAGGACTTATTTCAAATATCAAAAAACAGGAACAGAACTCAGATTAAAATGATCAGTTTTTGTTGCAATTCCTGCTGTTTTTGTTTCAAGTAATTGGGTAAATTGTTGACAAGTCCGATAAATGTGGGTATTTTAAGTTTGATTAAAATTTTAATAATAAATGGAAATTCTTTTTAAGCTAAATTTAGCTGATTCATTATAAAGTTGAACTAATTAAGTCGACGGCTCTTGTCAGCAAAACGCTGAATAAATAGTGTTTTGTATACAAAACCGCGAATTTGAGAATCATGCCAGGTTGACCATAGCTAACTGGAGAATATTAATGTTTAATAAAAGTATCACAATTAAGGTGTTGAGTATCATCGGGGCAACCCTTACTTTCGGATTACTTTTTCTTGGCGCTCTCGCGCTCTGGCTTCAGTCCGGGTCAACCATGGAGCTGGAATTGAAAAACACGCACAACCTTGCGGCAATAATCGTTCAGAATGTAGGCGAATACATGATGAGGGGCGATTCCAGGGAGGTTAATAATTACATAGCCCGGGTAAAGGAAAACTCGTTTCTCAAAGAGCTGAAAGTATACAACGCGGAAGGAAAAGAAGGGAATGCCGGAGGCGCTTCCGCCGCCAGTTCCCTGATCCTGGACGCACTGAAAAACGGGCACAACATTGAAATCAAAAACATCGAAAACGGCATCCATACCCTCAGCGTCGCCATGCCGCTGAAAAACGAGGAGAGATGCAAGGGTTGTCACGACGCCACGGCCGCGTATCTCGGCGGGATACTCCTCACCACTTCCATTGAGGACGGCTACAACAGTTCCAAAAAGCTTGCCGTCATGCTGCTGATTGCCGGGATCGGCTTCTTCGTTCTCATGCTCGGCAGCATGTATGCATTTTTCGTGAGAGCCATCATCAATCCGATCAAAAAAGGCGCTTCCTTTGCTGATTCGGTGTCCAGGGGAGTCCTGTCCGAGAGCCTGGAAGTCGCCTCCGAAGACGAAATCGGGAATTTGACAGGCTCTCTGAATACGATGGTGGACGGCCTTACCCAAATGGTCAGGCAGATCGGCAGGTCCGCGAACGAACTGGACAGCGTGTCGGCCAACATTTCCGAAGCGTCCGGACAGGTCCTCAGCGCCGCCAGGACGCAGGCTGATGAAATCAATACGACATCGGCCGCCATGACCCAGATGAACGCTTCAATCAAAGGCGTGGCGCAGGGAATGGACAACCTGTCACTGTCCGCCTCCGAAAGTTCTTCCTCGATCCTGGAGCTGGCCGCCAGCGTGGAAGAAGTGGCCATAAGCGCGGGGAATCTGGCAAACACGGTTGAAGATGTCAGTTCCTCCATCATCGAGATGGCCGCATCCATAAAGCAGGTGGATGAAAGCGTCAATATTCTCAAGGATGCTTCCGCTACGACCGCTTCATCGGTCTCGGAAATGGACGGCGCCATAAAGCAGGTGGAGAAGAATGCAGCGGAGATCGCGGTAATTTCCGACGAGCTTCGGCGGGATGCGGAATCCGGAAAACACGCGGTTGACGCCACCATTGACGGAATTAACGGCATAAAACACTCTTCCGGCATTACTTCCGAAGTCATCAGCAACCTTTCAACCAGGGCGGAAGATATCGGCGACATTCTGTCGGTAATCGACGAAGTCACCCAGCAGACCAACCTGTTGTCGTTGAACGCCGCGATAATCGCCGCCCAGGCGGGCGAGCACGGCAAGGGGTTCGCGGTAGTCGCCGATGAGATAAAGGAACTGGCGGAGCGCACCTCCAGCTCAACCCGCGAGATAGCGCTGGTCATAACGGGGGTGCAGGAAGAAACGCGCCGGGCGGTCCAAGCCATAAATCAGGCGGAAAAAAGCATCCTGGATGGCGAGCAGTTGTCGCGAAAGTCCGGCGAGGCGCTGAACAAGGTTTTATGCGGTGCTGAAAGCGCCACCCAGCGGATGGCGGAAATTGCCCGCGCCACGGTTGAGCAGTCCAGGGGAAGCCAGATGATCCGGGAAGCCATGGACAAGGTTTCCGAAATGTTGGACCAGATTGTCAGTGCAACCCGGGAACAAAGGCACGGCAGCGAACAGATCATGAGTGCCGTGGAAAAAATGAAGGACCTGACCCTCCAGGTGAAAACGTCGACACATGAACAGAGCAAGGTAGGCGCTCATATCGCCCAATCCACCGAAAATATCACGGACATGATCCAGCGGATAAAATGCGCCTGCGACGAACAGAGCAGCGGAAGCGAACAGATCGTAGCCGCAGTGGAAAATATCCAGCAGTCCACACAAATCAATCTTCAGGCGACAAAGATCATGGGCGACTCGGTGGAAAGTCTTTCCAGCCAGGTCGGAATTCTGCAGAAAGAAATGAGCGCATTTACCGTTAACGAGTCCGTCGGTAAAGAAAAAATCGCGCCGGAGAACAGAACCGCCCTGTTGCCCGCTTCTCAGGCAACCTGACCATTGTTTGACATTTTCGTTAGGGCCGGGACACCGGGACACCGGCTTGCGGAAGTATTCTGCGTTCCAGCCCCGATCCAAAAACTTTTAAAAAATCTTCCTGATTGCTATCAATCTCCCGCTTCGATCAAAAACTCCCTCCTGGCCTCCCCCTTGAAGGGGGAGAATAGTATTAATCAGAAAAATCTTTATATCCCCTCCTTGCAAACATGGGAATCCTCTGGTTTATTTATTACTGCCCTCCTCTTCAGATAAGGGAAGGAGAAAAGAAAAAGTCAACAGGGGATTTCATGAAATCTTTGTTGTATTTACTCGCCATATTGCCGCTGATGTTCATTTTTACAACTGTTTCATCGTACTCTGAAACGCATCCGAAAAAATCCCGTCATAAGGCAAAAAGCGAGACCGTGCAAACCGTGGCAGCCAATAACGCAACGGGCCTTGTCCGGGCAATTGAAACCGTCGGTCCTGCCGTCTTTAAAATCTATGTCGATTACCAGTTGCCGACGTCGGATCCGGACCGGCCTGTATCCCGCAGATACACCGGCAGCGGTTTCTTTATCGGCAAAGACGGATTTGCCGTCACCGCCCTGCATGTAATTCACCCGTCCGAAATCCCCGCGCAGTTCACCCCGGTTCAAATAACGGCATGCCTGGCGATGTATTCGGAGGTATCCGGCGTGAAAACAAACGCGCGATTTTTGTGCGCCGACATCGATTTGGCGGAAATTGATCAAGCGCATGACCTGGCATTGCTTAAGCTGAGAAACAAAAACGAGTTGCCGGCGCCCGTCAACACCAGCGGTAATGAAATCAAGCCGATAATCAATGCCGCAAGCTTGAGGCTCCGCGCACCCAGGGACGGAACGCAAATTGCCATTTCCGGCTTTCCGCTCAACACGCCGGTATTAATTACCAGTTCAGGATGGCTGGCGAGCTCCAGCGGAGAGTATGCCGCGGGAAATGCGCCGCCCTCGCCGCCCGGCGACTCGGCCGCTTCGGAAACGGCGGATGTTTATCTTGCCAATATGAGGATCATCCGGGGAAATGACGGGGGACCGGTGTATTCAGCCGAAAACGGCGAAGTAATCGGCGTCGGGACGACATTTCAGATTACTCCCGCCGA